>DAIRDV010000027.1:0-8354 GCA_036795955.1 Nitrososphaeraceae archaeon
ATTTTAATAAATTATTCTTGTTATACTCAGTTTAAAGTTCAGTAAAAAAGACACCTACAACAAGCGCAGCAATTCCAGCAATAAATATGTTCCTATTTAAGAGAATATAATTTTTATACTTGTTGTAGAACCCTTTTCCAATAGGAAACATTATTTATTAACCGATCTTACGGAGTTGATTTTCAGTTTCTTACCATTTCTTAGCAAATTTACTAATCTCTTTAGCTTAAATTTGTTATCGTTGCAAGTAAAGTTATCAAAGCATTGTCTCTGAATACTGTGACTATGTGATATTTTATTTGTAATTCTCGCATTAAAAATGCCTCTTATTATCAGTACTAAGAGTGGTAATATAGCGGATCTCCCGCCGTAGGCGTCGTCATTGGAAACTATCCAAAACATTTCGGTCCCATCGTAGTTGGGTGGAAATATCATTTTCTTGAATTTTTGAGCTTCTTTTGAATAATGGCCAATGCAATCAATCTGCCGCCTAGAAAACTTGAATGCATAAAATGCAAATGATGTACATGATGAACACCTATCATCGTAGATTAAGACTGGAGCTGCTAATGAAACCAAATTGGATTTCTACATATTAGTAGTGCTACGTTTCAATGTAAATCTTTTGTATTCTATTCTATAATGAAACAGTATAAAAAAATGAATCTGGAAAGGAAATGAAACTGAAATGAGACTGAATTATCAGCACTATATTAGCAATACCGCTGCACTTACAACTGTGGTCCATAGTCCGTCTTTGTGACCCTCAGCAGATTGTGTAAAGTTTTGTGTTTTGTATATTTTACCCGATAGTCTCCATTGCTCTTCTCTCTCATCCCAAGTAAGTGATGAGTCATTTGGCAATCCCATAGTTGTGGCTAGCATTTCCATTGCCATATCTTCAGCATAGTCCCCTGCTTTTTGAGCCGTTTCCCCAGTAGAATGATGCTCAGATAGGTAACCATATTGACCGTTATCAGCTGGATTAGCTAACCCCACGGACGCTGCAATAAGCCTATTTGGTTCATTAGTTGACTGCCTTGCTATAATGACAAATACAACCTGACCTGGCACAAGATAGTTTCTTCCTTCCTGTAAACTAATTATCTTGCATTTTGAGGGCTTTATGCTAGAAACAGATACAATATTCAAATCCGAAATTTTAGCATCCCTTAAAGCTAGCTCGAAACTAGTAAGATAATCTTTGTGAACCCCTTTACCTTTTGTGAAAAACATAGCTTTTGGAACATACAACATTGGATTTGTTAATGATTGGATATTCACTATTTTTTCGGTCATTCAAGATGAATCAATATTAATAAAATATTAAGATTACTTTCTAATTTCCTGCGATTACAAAATAGTATTAAACACTAAAACCCTATCAGGCATTTTCTCGTCGCAATCCATTCTAAATATGCAAAATAATCTTCATGTAATAATAATCCTGTTTTTGCTACCTATTACTTTGCCATCTTTTCACAATTGGGCGAACTAATATCTCCTTCTGATATATTCAAGTTTGCAATCGTATCAGTACTGGTTCCGCAGTCAAAATAATCGGCGCCTTTGCCCCCATTAAGATAATCTGCTCCCGGACCGCCAAAGAGATCGTCATTCCCGTCATCTCCGGAAATATTATCATTTCCTATTCCACCGAAAATAACGTCGTTTCCAGGTCCACCTGCAAGTTTGTCACCACCGACTCCTCCATCTATTTCATCATTACCTTGATTACCTGTAATGTTATCAAAACCTGCTCCGCCAAAAATAAAATCATCCCCTGCAGTTCCAATCATGTTATCTGGCTGTGATGTCCCAATTAGATTGCTAGATTGTGATGCCGCAGTCATGTTGCCAGTTGCCGCAGTCATGTTGCCAGTTGCCGCAGTCATGTTGTTAGACTGAATTGTTCCATTTAACGTCGGAGATGATTGTCCGCTGGTCAGAGCCAAAGAGGATAGGCCAGAGAAAATAAGGAATAAGGCGATGAGCAGATTAATTTTCATAGATTTCAATAGGATAAATAAAAATCGGGTATTTATTTTTACCATTCTTTTACCAAGAAAATAGTACAAAACTCGCAAAAATAATCTCCTACCATAACTCAATTTACTTAACAAAGACTTTAACATATTATTGATGCAATACATTGATACTATTGTAGGGAATTTGCCTTCTCTAAGTATGACAAATATTATTCTCTTTGGATTAAATAAAGTCTATCCAGATAGAAAGGAAAGTTTTGGAGAAACTCTCTAAATTTTGAAATTGGGACTATGGGAACCTTTTCAAAAAAATTGCAACCGTGTTCATGTAAAGTCAATATTATTGGAATAGCTGCATCCATTTCTTCTCTCTTATCCAAGAAGATCTTCGCCCTTCTAATCTGGCTGAGGGAGAATTTTGCTATGTTAAAGTCGTAAATTTTCATCCAATGCTTACAGTCGATTAATAAAGCTGTTTTCTGGTAAAATCCTATTACATCTATTTGAACCCTGGGCTTAGTGAGCACTACGTTCCGTTCAAATGTATATCCTGAAGAATCTATGAGCATAGAGGCAAAAATTTCGAAATCTTGCCATCTAATGTTCTTTGACAATTCCTGGGTATCGATACCTTTTCTTAAAGCCAAAATAATCGCATTCAATTTGTCGCTTTGTGTAAAAACAACAGAATCACCAGATATTTTGCCTATTCCTGAATCTACCAGATATCTTAGTAATTCTTTTGCCGTTGTCCTGCTTGTAATTTCGCATAGTTCTTGATAGTCGGTGATGCTCAGGTTATTGGGCATTGCTACAAGTGATCTAACCAACAATTCATTGTTTAGTGAAATCATGCTTTTGGCCAAACTAGTACCAAAAATAAATCACATGATCAAGATTTATCTATTTCTGGATACCATGATATACTTAATGCACTTGATGTCTGACCTATACTTATGGAAAGGCAAAGATAAATTTTTTCTAAAATGTACAATCGTATGTATAGCGTTACTAGTTGGTATACACATTTATTTTTCTGCGACTTTATTTGATTCAAGCTCAAAAACGTTTGAATTGTTACACATCATGATAATCCTAATACTTCTAGTAATGTTTTTTGCAATCTTACTAAAAGGTATAGTTCCAGTTGCAATTTCCTGTTTGGGCTTAGTACTGCTTTATGGTAGTATTTTTACGCCCGCCGTCTCCTTGAATTCATTGGGTCCTTTTTACTACAAAGCAGCCATTGGAAATCTGCATTATGATGCGTCAATTCGAGCTGCTCACGGTTTTTTTCTACTCGGATTGGCCATGGTCATCCTAGCCATGATAGTGGCGTACAAGCCCAGCGTTCTGTACACACGTAATAGGCCCCACCCTGCGGACCAACTTTGGGCTAAATATCCAGAGTGGCAGGAAAATCGTCAACTAGCGTCTACAAAGACCGAAGCCCTTATCGAATTGCCAAATCTGTTGAACGAGGAAGAAAAATACCTATTATGGAAATACGAATTCATACTCGTTATCATTTATGGCACAACCTACAAAGTTCCCATCTATTCATTAGTTCCTGAGAGCTCTAACATATTAAGAGATAAAAGTTCTCACAAAATTGTTGGTATGTCAAAGTACGGTTATTTTATTTAACCCTCACAAATCGATTAACAAAAACTAATACCTCATCTATACAACCTGCTTGTTCTGCATGTTCCCTAAATTGAGTATTCTAACGGCAAAATAAACCTGGTATAGAATCTCAATTTCATTGAGAAAATCGATCATTGCCACAGAACCTTTAATTAAAGGTAATTGTAGGATTTTTTAGGAATATTGAGTTGGCGGAACTTAGAAAAGACTACATACTTGAAAAATTTGTAGTTCTCCCTCCTGAGACATATAAAGTAAAAAACGATACTAAACAATGTCCATATTGTCCTGGGAATGAAAGTTTAACTCCACCATCAGTATTGTCTCTGGTAGTTAAAGAGGGAATGCTTCAACGATTGTCCGATAATGAAGACAACATTGTAGAAAACTGGGATGTAAGAGTTTTTCCAAATTCAAACCCCGTTGTAACTTCTGTAAACGAGAATAATTATAGAGACAAGCCTCTCTACAGTGAACCAGCCTACGGGTATCACTACATTGTCGTAGCGACACCAGATCATGATGAAAGTTTGACAGCACTATCTATTGAAAAGTGGTCCAATGTTTTACTTGTGTTGCAAAATTACCTTAGTCATCTTTACACAAAAAAAAGTGTAACTTATGTTTCTATTTTCGTAAATAGTGGGGTGTTGTCTGGAAGCGATGTCAATCATGCGCATTTTCATCTGATGACATTTTCTACCATACCTCCAATAATAGAATCTGAAGCAGAGGCTTCAAACAGATATCTCAATGAAAATGGGAATTGTCCTGCATGTAATGTGATTTCAACAGAGACCGGAGGACCAAGACAGATCCTAGACACCGAAAACTATATTGCTATATCACCTTGGGCTTCGACGTATCCATACGAATTTTGGATTTATCCGAAGCGTCATACTACATCCTTCTCAAAAATCTCTCAAAAGGAATTTACGGACTTGGCACTTATTTTGAGGTCTACTTTGGGTGGTATGGATAAAGTATTAGATAAACCGGCCTTTAATCTAGTATTTCATCTCTCCCCAGAGAAAAAGAATAGTAGACAAATTCACTGGCATATAGAAGTTTATCCACAACTTCATAATTGGTCAGGTTTGGAGAGAGGATTCGGAGTTTACGTTAATTATGTTTCGCCAGAAAAATCAGCGCAGATTTTGGGATCTGCTGCCAGAAAAGAATTTGGAGATGTAATTGGAATCAAGTAGGTTTAAAACTATCTTATCCAAGGACAATATATAATGGTAAAACTTGAAAGTGCTGTAAGCTTTGCAAGTTTGGGGCTTATAGTTATGTTCATACTACTTTTGTATTCATTCATATCTTTCCTAATCGGTCCTATGTCCCAAGGGCCTGATATCGTAGTTCAACCAGAAGGAGTACTAATACAGGTAATTTCGATTTCAGCAGCTCCCGGAGTAATACTGGCAGGAATCGCCTATGGACTTGTTAAAAACTATGGCTCCAAGAGAATTGGAATCATCCTGTGTATATCGGGAGCTATTCTACTGATTGGTACTGTTCTAATACAGAGTATGATTCCAAAAATACCAGAAATCGTCATTATTCCACAAATCATTCCACTGTCCTACGCGTTTATGGCTGCAGGAGTTGGAATCATCATAATAGGAATTATTGCGTATATGAAGGAAGGAAAAAGGCAGAGACCAATTGGAGAAGAAAATACTTGAACGAAAAGATACCGATACACAATATTTACTTTAAGCGAAAGATACTTCCAATTGAAATTTTTCATAATGTTCTTAATGATGCCTACAAGCTTTCTCATGATTTGAACAGTCCTGTCCTTTCGGTTGTGATTGGAACAAAACCTGACTTTTACAAACAAGCGCCTGTGATGATAGAAGCAATACACCAGAAACTACCGGCGTTTGTAATAGATACCGGCCAACATTTTGATGATCTCTTAGGATTTGGCATCCAGGAGTTTGAATTACAAGATCATATCGCATGCAATCTTCAAATTAGAGGAGACCTGATGGAAAAGGCTAGCGAATTAATACTAAAATTTGGTTCGTTTGGAAGATATTTGAAAAAGAATTTCGGTAATTTCTCTCAACTACTACCTATTGTTCATGGCGACACATTGGTTGCTGGAATTGCTCCACTAGCATGGGTCTTTGGAATGGGTCAAAAAGTTGCCCAAAATGAGGCAGGGTTAAGGTCCATGAGCCCCGAATCAATAAAATATCTAAAGGTTAATGAGGATCCTACAAAGTCTAGTGTCGAGAAGTTTGTAGATTCACAGTTTGAAGGTCGCTGGTTTTTGGCCAGAGAGGAGCCATTTCCGGAGCAAATAGATACATGGATATGTTCTGCGGGAACACAATTTTTCTTTGCACCTACGCAGCTCAATAAAGACAATTTAGTACGGGAAGGATATCCTGAGGAATTTATTCATGTAGTTGGAAATTCAGTTGTAGATGCAATTGAAATTAAGAGAAAGAACAAACCAAAAACTAGTGTATTTGATCAATACCCAAAACTAGAAACAGGTGATTGGATTCGAATGGATATACATCGGAGAGAAAATTTAACAGAGCACAGATTCTCATCGATAATAAAGAGTATATCTTATTTGATAAAGAATACCGATTACAAATTGGTGCTAATTATGTTAAATGCAATGAAATCCGCCCTGCGGTCGTATCATCTTGAACAAAATTTGCTAAATTTGGCTAAGGATTATCCCGATAAATTTATGATTACGCCATTATGGAAGGAATACTCTCACGTAATTGAATTTTTGGATAGCGGACACTGCTGGGCAGAAATGACAGATTCAGGTTCTATGCAAGAAGAATTATTATACTTTCCAAATGTACTTTCACTTACAGTTAGACTAAATACGGATAGACCAGAGACAATTTTTGATGCACGGGGAAATATTCTAATTCCACCAGTAAATTCTTCATGGATAACTACTCTGATTGATGAGGCATTCAATAGGAAAGAAGGCCTTGGTCTTGAGCTTAAGAAAAAAAGAAAAATTTATGGTCAACCAGGTACGGTATCAAAGAATATTGTAAAGATAGTGAAAAAGGAATTTGAGAATGGCGACGCAAATTTCTATCCATGGCTTCACCAAAGAATTGGGCTTTGGAAAGAAAAGCAAATAATAGACTATATGTAACTATCTTATAGTAAACCTTTTTGATCTTACGCCGTAACTGTTTCTTTCTTTACTTGTCATTTCGAAAATTGTTTTCATCATTTTTTCAAAATGCACCGACATACTGATGTTTCTTCTTGACATCATTCTTTTTTGAAATTTTACTGCTGAGGATATATCCATTTGGACACTTTCTGATCCGATTCCTTGACCATACATAACATATGATGGAATATCATTAGCAATATTACCATACAAATGCGAAGAAATCCCAATTCTCATTCCACAATAAATATTTGTGCCAATTGATGTTTTAGACATGTCACCAAAAAAAGAACCTAACTTAATTATACCAGTATCTTTTTTTTCATTTCCCATTTTCATCGAGATTGTTCCATACGTCATTTTAAGATCAGACGTCGTTGTATTGGCCCCAATATTCACCCATTCGCCTACATATGAGTGACCCAAATATCCAAAGTGAGATTTGTTAGTATAATCCAAAATTATTGAAGAATCGATCTCTCCACCTATGCGACAATTATTACCAATATACGAATTGTTGATAGTCGAAAATGGCTTTAGTTCTGTAAATTCTCCAATATGGGCAGGACCGAGGATTGAAGATTGTGCTATATTGGAATTGGGCCCAATGTATACAGGTCCATCACTTGCATCAACGACAGTACCTACACCAACCTTAGAACTCTCGTCAACAAAAATGGGATTTTTTCCAATAGCTTTGACTTCCTTGGGGAGTTTATTTCTTTGTTTGAGTTGGTGTTGTAATGTCGTTTTGAGTCCGGAGATCATGTCCCACGGCCAATTGAATACACTCCCACATTCATCTAGGCTATTAAGATGAATTCGTTCTGCCTCAAGTTTACCTTCCTCAATGCCTATGTCATTAACAACTGATTCATAGAGATAACGGTAGTCTGGTTTTTCTAATCGTGCTATTAGAATCTTGTCTCCATGAGAGACCAAAAAATTCTTTCGCTTGGTCATCTTATTAAAAAAAGATGCTTGCGGAAAAAAAAGTGAATTGACAAATATGTCCGTTGAGTCATATTCAAAATTATTCACATTGCAATTTGGATGTCTCTGCCTTGTGATATTTTCTAGATACTTTCGTGTTAGAAGTTTTGCTGTTTTTGACTTGAAATACTCAAAGGTTGTCAGGCTCCCAATCTTCAGATCGAATAACGATCTTGTGAAGCTAAGGGGTACAAATTGTTTCCAACTAGTATCTTCAAAGAGAACGATACTCATGATTTAGATTTTTCCCAGACGCTCCACATATTTTTTGTATGTCTGTAAATATGATTTTTTATCTCCAATGTCAATGAATCCTGATTCTATTTTAAATCCATTTACGAGTTTTTTCATTTCCAATGCCTTTCGAACAGCATCGTCCATTCCGTATGCATTTGAAGTGGGAATTAAATCAATAAACTCCGGTTCCATAACATAACATCCTATGTTTATAAGTCCCTTTATCTCGGGTTTTTCGTTCCAGTCAGTAACTCTATTGTTTCCATTAATATCAATAAAACCGTACTTTAGTCTGGCCTTATAGGACAATA
>DAIRDV010000028.1:0-8125 GCA_036795955.1 Nitrososphaeraceae archaeon
GATGGTTGTATTGTGTAAAAGAACGATTCCATAGCTATCTATGATTATAACTTAGCAGGTTGTTCTAAACAAATTAAAGCAAAATTCTATTAAACAAAGAGCAATGATATGATATTCTAATACAGTAAAAGTAGAATAATAATTATCTAATAGGGTAAAGATATAATATTTTGCAACACAATATCATGGAACATATCTTGACTTCCATTGTATATTTGGATAGCTTATGTTGATAATACCTAAATCTTTTTAGCAGAATTATAAATAATAAGTGCAATATAGTAATCAATCTGGAGAGTCTCAGCTAAATTGCTTACTGTTGAATTAAGTATTTTTTCTTTAGTAAACCCTCTTAGGGCTAACATTTCTTTGATTCCCTCAGCAACGCCCAAATCATAAACGTCTAGTCTCTTTTCATTATTTAATAATGATTGGCCCATCAAAGCAGTGTGTCCAACAAAATATATATAGATGTAATACCTCATTGCATTAAATTTTGATAGTAATAAAGTTCATTTTCAGCAATACTGTGATATATTGAGTAATGTTTAAAGACAATGATGGCATTTAATGACTAATGGGTGGAGTGTATCATAATCACTCTAAGTTGGCGGAAGACCAAAACTCTCCCTACTGTAAAGACGAGTCCGCTTTCAGGAATAAAGGAGAACCCCTAAGGCTTAGTCACCTGATAGCATTTAATGTTAAAGAAGACACGGAGCATATTTCTGGTATCCTGACAGTAGAGTTTGATTATTTTTCAGATGATGGCAGCATAAAATATTACGATATGCATTATAGTAATCCTAAACTCATAAAACATATAGAAGGAAATCCAAGGGTAATGAAAAATATAGATTCCTACCTCAGAAAAAATCTTTTAGAATCTGAATATGGACTAAAACTTTAACTTCAATAAATTGAATTAGAGTAAAATCAACTTAACCTATCAAATTCTAGTGGACGTATTTTTTTACAATTTGGACGAGGTCATTAATCCCTATTGGTTTATTAAAGAATTCATCATTGTCAAGCTGCTTAAGTTGATTCCCATCTATTTCGAATGCTGTCATCATAATTACTTTTATCTTTGAATCAATTTCTCTTAGTTTCTTTATAAATTCAATACCGGAGATAGGTTTCATTCTTACATCGGATATTACAAGGACATACCTGTCGTGATTAATCTCAAAATCCTGAAGCGCCTCCTCAGGATTCGTGAAGGGGTGGACATTTACACCATTCAGAGTCAAAACTTCACTAAACAAACCCACAATGTCAATTTCATCGTCAACTAGCATCACCCAATTACGCTTCAACAGTATTATTGTCAGATTGTGACTTAAAAAAATTCCTTCGATTAATTAATAATTTCTAAGCGGTCCAAAAATGGACAACTAGATTATGAATTGTATTTACTAATTTTTACTTTATTTCTCGCGAACGGGAAGAGTAAAAGTAAACGTTGCACCTATTCCATCTTTATTGTTGTATGCCCATATTTTTCCACCGTGGCTGTCTACAATACTTTTTGAAATATAGAGACCCAGTCCAGTACCTGATCCTGATCTTGTTGCAAATTTTTCAAATAATCTCGGAAGCATTTCGACGTTAATGCCAGATCCAGAGTCTTTTATCTCTACTACGATTGACTCTTCATCCTGACGTTTGTTTTCGACATTGGTGTCAACCTGAGCTTTATATACAGTTATAAGTACGGTCCCATTGTTAGTAAAATGCATTGCATTAGATAATAGATTGTTAAATACCTGTTGCAGCCTAGCTTCATCGGCATATATGGTTGTAGGGACATTCTTTTTGAAATTGAGAATTACTTTTACATTCTTTTCTACCGCTTCCTTTTGATGATCCTCAATAAGCTGTTGTATTGTATGATTCAAATCAAAATGCGATTTGGATAGTTGAAGAACGTTCCCCTCTATCTTAGAAACATCTAATATATCTTCTGTTAGCTTTTCTAATCTCCTAGCGTTCCTTATTATCTTGTCAAAATATTGATCAAAATTTTTCAAATTCGCATGAATCATTTCTGAATAACCTAGGACCGATTGAATTGGCGTTCTAAATTCATGAGCTGCAATGTCGATGAACTCTTTTTGCAGTTTGTCATGATAAGTCAATTTTTTAGTTGTCTCCTGTAATTCTTTTGTCTGAATATATACTACCTTTCTTAATCCTTTGTTCCAATAAGTTATAACAAAAAAGATACCTACAGAACTCAAGACAATTATTACCATGGCTGCTATAGCAAAATTTCTCTGCTGTACTACAAGATCATCTAAAGAGGATACCAAACTGTGCGGAAAAATCAATATAATCGTAAAATAGTGAATACCGTTAGATACAACAGGCGCATAAGATAACGTAAGGTCTTTCCCGCCCGACGTTAAATCAGTTGTACCAGTCTTAGGATTTGACACAGCTGACCTAAAGACTTGTGTTATACTTTTTACATTTTTACCAGTGCCATATTTTTCTGTCAAGGGGGAGAATTTCTTATCAAAAACATTTGCATCAGTTAATTGCGTGATTCCAGTCAAGGTTATCATCCCGCTTGAGTCTACTAGGGATATGTTTGCCGAAGATAGCGGAGATATCTGGCTCCCCAAGTATTGGTTTAAAGTATTGGATGATATTCCAGCCATGATTGCTCCTTTAAATTCTTCATTAGTACTGTTAATCTTTGTGGTCTGATTCTTAGAATCAATTATAGGATAAATTATCAATATGCCAGACTGACCATCACTAAACTTAAGTGTATTACTATATGTAGGAACTTGTGTGTCTTTTACTTTTGAAAAATAGGCACTTGTCGCGGCAGAAAATTCATTGAACTTATTAGAAATTTCATTTGAGTTTGCGCTAGACCAAATACTTGTTCCATTACTATCTACCCAATCGTAAAAGTCAACTACATTTGCTGTGGTTTTTTGAGCAGAATTTAGTAAAATTCTTCCTAAATCTAAATGCTGTTCACTTAATTCATTTGACGAGGCGAGTAATTCAAGGTTCACAGAAACTAGATCAAGCTTATTTCTCAGAAGGTGACTGAGGTCGGTGACTTTAATGAGAGTACTGTTTTGAATATGCTCCACTGCAATTTTTTGAACCTCCGCAGAGTTTCTCTCATAGTACTGGTAGGTTAAGAACGAAAATACTATACCAGCTAAGACTATTGCAGAGATCATGATCACAATTCTTCTTTCTAACAGCCTTTGAGACAATTATAACATAGTTAGATTAGGCATCTTAAATATATTAAATGGACGCTCAATAGGCAATTCGAAAATTTCTAGAATATAATTCTTTTATACATTTTAATTCATATGAAATTGTGGCAAGATGTGCGTTATGTGGAAGAAACATTATTGATCCCACAGAATGTATCGTTTACGAGCAACTTCTTTTTGATAGGCCAACATGTCTTGGCATATATAAAAAACTGAAATATATCTATGATATCGCAATTCTTGATATAATGGAAACATGAAATTTTTTGTATTATCTGATTATATAGAAACGATTCACGATATCACTTATGTTCGCCTACCTTAAGAACGTCTAATATATGCAATGATTTAGATTCTCTGGTAACAAAAAATATCATTTCTTCAATTTTTAAAATATTAGATTCTGAACTTACGAACAATTATTTTATGCTATCATCAATCTATCGGCCTCTGACAGAGGATTTCATTCTAAAATAAAATTAAAGTCACAAGGTCGTGGCTTCGATTGACCAAGCGGAATTAATATGTGATTTTTAAATATGATGTATGTGTACTACTCATGATCTCGTTTGAGTGAAGAAAGAGAATCGAAAAATAATGATAATGGAATTAATTTGAAAGTTGCTGAAGCAGAACAATCTGATGTTGGGAGAAAAATAGCCAGGATAGACCCTAAAGTTGCCGAGCAACTTGATTTATCTGCAGGCGATGCCTTGGAAATTTCGTCTCTTGGAAAGAAAACCACCGTTCTATCCTGGCCTGCCAGAGAAAAAGATAGAGGCAAAGGTCTTGTAAGAATAGACGGTTATCTGAGAAACAGATTAGATGTTGGTATTAACGATTCTGTTGAAATAAAGAAGGTTGATGTGAAAAGTGCACAAAAAGTTACATTAGCACCAACTGAACCACTTCGCATTGTTGGAGCAGAAGGATATCTTCAAGAGTATCTTTTAGGTAGTTTGTTAAGCACTGGAGATATTTTCCCATTAACTATAATGGGTCAAAGAGTTGATCTTGTTGTCATCTCTACAAAACCATCCGGACCCGTTATAATAGAAGACTCTACTGAAATGACAGTATCAGAAGAAAGCGAAAAAGCAGTTAAAGTTGCAAAAGAAGGTGACGTTCCCTCAATTTCATATGAGGATATAGGGGGAATAAAAAATGAAGTATCCCGCCTAAGGGAAATGATAGAACTCCCATTGCGACATCCCGAACTCTTCAAACGACTTGGTGTTGAGGCACCGAAGGGCGTACTGCTGCATGGACCACCTGGTACTGGAAAGACTCTCTTAGCGAAGGCAGTAGCACATGAAACTAATGCCAATTTCTACACAATTGGAGGCCCAGAAATAATGAGTAAGTTCTATGGTGAGTCCGAGGAAAGACTACGGGAAATTTTTAAGAAAGCTGAAGAAAATTCCCCTGCTATCATTTTCATAGATGAAATTGATTCTATTGCTCCAAAGAGAGAGCAAGTGTCAGGTGAGGTAGAAAGGAGAGTTGTAGCGCAGCTTCTCTCGTTGATGGATGGTATGTCATCACGGGGTAAAGTAGTAGTAATAGGAGCTACGAACAGAATAAACGCAATCGATCCCGCACTCAGAAGACCAGGTAGATTTGATAGGGAAATAGAGATTGGCGTTCCAGACAAAGAAGGCAGATTAGAAATACTTCAGATACACACGAGGGGGATGCCCTTAGAGAAGGATGTTGATCTCGGTATAATAGCAAACATGTCACATGGTTTTGTTGGGGCAGATCTTCAAGCCGTCGCGAAAGAAGCAGGGATAAGGGCTCTTAGAAAGGTTCTTCCTGAAATTGATCTTACTGCGGAGAACATTCCATCCGATATTCTCAAGAAGATAGTAGTAACGATGGATGACTTTTTGAATGTAATCAAGGAAATAGAACCATCCGCCTTACGGGAAGTTTTCGTAGAAATTCCGGATATAAAATGGCAAGATATTGGAGGACTAAAAGAGGTTAAACAAGAACTGCAGGAAGCAGTAGAATGGCCTCTAAAATACCACGGACTATTTGTGCATTCAGACGCTACTCCGCCAAAAGGTATACTCCTTTACGGTCCACCCGGTACTGGAAAGACATTGATGGCAAAAGCAGCTGCTCACGAGAGCGAAGCAAATTTTATTAGCATAAAGGGTCCAGAATTGCTCTCAAAATGGGTAGGAGAATCAGAAAAAGGTGTCAGAGAAATCTTTCGAAAAGCAAGACAGGCTTCTCCATGTATTGTATTTTTCGATGAAATAGATGCCATTGCTCCCACAAGAGGATTAGGTAGTGATTCACATGTTACTGAAAGAGTTATCAGTCAGCTTTTAACTGAACTTGATGGACTCGAAGTATTGTCGGATGTGATAGTTATTGCAGCTACAAATAGACCGGACATTATTGACGCCGCCTTGTTGCGACCAGGAAGATTTGATAGAATCCTATACGTTCCTCCTCCAGATAAAGAAGCCCGAGCTCAGATTCTCAAAATACATACATCGAGAAAACCATTAGCTGACGATGTCAAAATTGATATCTTGTCTGCCCAGACAGAAGGGTACACAGGAGCCGATTTAGCTGGTCTTGCATCTGCAGCAGTAATGCTTGCCCTGAGGGAACATATTGAAAAATATAAAGATCCAAAAAAAGCTGAGCAAGCAAAATCAGAGTTAAAGGTCCGTATGAAGAATTTTGAAGATGCGATGAAAAAGATACGTCCTCTTTCCAAGCACGAGATAGAGTCGTACAAAAATATAGCTGAAAAATTTGCTAAGGCCGGAGTGACAGAAATCATAGACAGAGAATCCGCAATAAAGTGAGCAATACGTTTTGGAACGTGTTCACTCAAGTTCTGAGCTTTGATGCAATGGTCAAATAGAAATACCTGTTCAGCTAGGTCAAGTCATTTGCTGCCTTGTCATTAATGATCCTCAATGATGATATCATTTCCATCAGGATACGTGATGCGTGGTTGGCGGTATTTTGGTTCAAGTCATAGTCAGGACATAATTCCACGATATCCATTCCTACAACTTGTAATTTTTCACTTATTTTTTTTATCATGTAAATCAAGTCCAGAGGTAAAAGGCCTCCCGGAGTAGGCACCGATACTCCGGGAGCAACTCCTGGGTCCATGCAATCTAGGTCAATAGACAAATACACCTTACATGATTGACACTTTGATATGATCTTTTTAATGATTTCATTTATTCCTTTTTCAATTATATCTAGAGGGGTAATGATTTCTAATTTTTTATTTGAAGCATTTTCTAATTCCTCCGATTCTGCTGCTCTAGTGCCTATGAGCATACTTTTTGTAAAGTCTATAAGCTCTGATGAATCTGTAAGGACTGACCCGTAATAGTTTCTCGTTGAAGAAACGAAATCTGGATGAGCATCAAAGTACAATAGAGCTATCTTATTACTTTCCAGGGCGTCATATACTCCATTCAAAATATTAGTTGTAATCGAATGATCTCCTCCAATAGTTATGGGAACTTTTTTCACAGAAACTATATCAAATACTAATCTATATAGATCATCCTTAGCTACATTACCAAAGTCAAGAATATTTTTATTCTTCAGAGTTCCAGACATCGGGCATATGGGGATTGTAATCCCGTCTCTTTCAAAAAACTCATAGTAGTTTGATGCTTTTCTTAAACTATCAGGCCCCTTACTTGCTCCCTTTCTCTTGGCATGAGATTTCGATTCATCAGGAACGCCTAAAATTACTATATCTGCATTCGAAATAGAAGTCACATTTGAGTGAAGAAGTCTAATCACATTTCTACGGTACAGGGCAGAGCCATTTCAATGTTATATCTAAATGCTCAGCATTAGTACGTATCGTAGCAAATCTTCGATATCAGGATGAAACTAGCAATTGCTACGATCGGAAACAAAAAAGTTAATCAACATCAAAAAAAAACAAAAAATAAAGATGGGCTGTAGATGCTTATTCTGTCAGAGTAGAGAAACCAACAGTGGAGTTTGAACTACCTGAACTGCTTGACTTTTCTGCTTTGTCTGAGTTGCTTAGTTGACCTCTAATTTCTCCGTCTTTATGTTCTGAGGTATGGACATTCACATACGTATCTCCAGATTCAATTGCAGCTGCCAAGTCATCTAAAGTCTTACCTTGCATTGGGCCTTTTAGACTAGATGCTGTAATATTTCCTCTGAAAATACTACCATAAGCAGTGTCTTTATCTTTGCTTGATGGGGTATTCAAAAGGTCTACGATTACATCTCCATTCTTTCCAACCTGACCCATATGGATATGAGCTGCTGTAGCGTTGGAAATTCCTGTTACATTTACTCTATACTTCATAGAGTCGTTGGCAGGTAATGTAAATTCGGCCTCTCCTGTTGCGCTCGTTTGAACTGGTGGAACTTCATCTTTTCCACTTAATTCAGCCTTGTATGGATATTTCGCCGCATGGATCTGTCCAACCATGGATACAGAAACCATAACAGTTAGCGAAATAGCTAGCACTAGTATGCTTGCAAATAATAATTTGCTTTGATTCATCTCGTAAATTTGGTCTTTACTCACTAAAATATATTGCGTGTACTAATAACAAAACTTTTTTATATAACCGGCCGAAAATCGGCCCTGACCTTCCAGGGTGGAAACAGGATTTGAGTTTGCGTGTTTTGCATGTTTTGAAAATAGATTAAGTATTTAAGAATCCAAATGGCCCAATTGAATATTGCCCTCACGCCCGATATTGATTATTATATTTATGGCCATTGGAATTTTAGGACTTCTGGGAATTCAATGTTTTTTTAATTCACACAATTCGAATCTATATGCATTCGCAAACGTCTCAAATTCATCGCAATATCAAACAAATTCT
>DAIRDV010000029.1:0-7977 GCA_036795955.1 Nitrososphaeraceae archaeon
GATCACAAGGTCAACGGGGAACTGGAAATTACCAATGTTAAAGATATAGCAAGAAAAACTATGGAAGGGATTGCACGACAGGTTAGAGTTTTTGCAAACAATCCAATCAGTATGAATCAAGAACTATTGAGAGAAAATTTCAACAAGAGATCGATGCAAATTTTAATAGATTCTAATAGTAAGAATACTGAAAAAAAAGTAAATTTTGACATAACAAAAAGAATATCAAGAGATCCAACTATCCTTTCAGATTGTTATGCCTGGCATCTTGCTTACTATAAACAAGATTATTTTTTCAAGTTATTTAATCCTCTTGGAGGTAATGTACTACCGTCAAATATAGTACCACAGTTAGAAGGAAGAATGGTAATGCTCGGCTTTAATGTCAAGAATTCTTCAATACTTCCTTATGATGACCCAATCATACCATTTTTTCACTGGTTAGGGGAATTACCTACTTAATGGCAAATATCAAGTTCGTTTAGAACACAGAATGCATTATCTAACGATTATTTTTCTATCTCTGATTGGTAACTAGGCCAACTTTAAATTTTTTAAAGTAAAAGAAACTAAAATCGATGATGACAAAGAACATTAAAGCCTTCGTACAAGTACTGGTATGAATAAGGTAGACAAATCGTATGAAACCCTCCTAAATAGAATTCAGGGGGATCTTGCTCACGCATCAAAAAAGGATTCAGCAAGATTGGAAATTCCTGAGCCGCAAATTATCTGGGTAGGTCAGCGAACCATTTTTAGAAATTTTATGGAATTTCCAAAGGCATTAAGAAGAGAACCAGAAAAGCTATTACTTTATTTAAACAAGGAGCTTGCTTCTGCAGGTTATATTGCTGGGGAGAGGGTTATTTTCCTCGGTCGCAAGGAACCTTCATCATTTGGGGCCTTAATGGAAAGGTACGTAAGGGATTATGTGATATGTCCTGTTTGTCAAAGTCCCGATACAAGAACAGAAAAATCAAAAAAACTCGGATTTCTAGTATGCGAAGCTTGTGGTGCTAGATCGTCAATCAAGGGAAACTACGCCTAGTTTTCCTAGAAAGAGTCAGCAAATAAACAAAGTTAATTGAGCAATCAATTTACTTGGGATAGGAATCGAGAATTTAATTCTAAGGGCCTATCAAGTATTATAATACCAGCGTTTTATACAATGATGCCTATCGTAGTTGGATAAAGGATACCATTACAGTATAATTCTAAACGTAGTAATCATAATAGCAATAATATCATACCCTAAATCCTTTTCCGAATTCAACGACATTAGATTGACAAAGCAGAACGTTTTACAGATATGTTGCACATGGGGTGATAATCTACACGACGGTGTATTGACTTTCCATGTCAATTATAACACCAGCAATCACGACTATAACGGCAACCACAACAAAACAATAGCCAATTATGGCCAGCATGATAATTTGGTTAAAAGCTCATTTGATCAATGGAGCTCCAAGTTAGGGAATCTGAAATTTATTAGAGAAAAAAACCCATCCGATGCAGATATTTTGATAAATTTTAAGCAAGAGGGCAACCAGACTGTAGGTCAAACCACAAGCGTTCTTGACAAAAATGGTTTTATTACAAAAGTCAGGATGCAAATTTCTTTAAACTTCAATGAAAAACTACTAAATCAAGATGACCTGGGTCTCGTGTTAAAACATGAAATAGGCCATGCACTTGGATTGGGGCATTCCAACTTTTATGATATAATGAATCCAGTAGTTAATTATCAAAATAAAGTCATTACCAATTGTGAGATTGATGCAGTCCAGCTTGCGAATTATTGGAAACTAGTTGAAAATCAAGCAGAGCCAAAATTACAAAAATTACCGATAGAAAAAACAGTTCGCTGTAATTTGCAAGAATTGTAATCATTAATTATAGCCCAATATAACAAAGAATATTTGATAGATGTACTGATAAAGGATGATACTTGCTCAACAGGTTTAGAGAAAAATTAATTCCTTTCACAAGATCGATAGGAACTAATTTTGGTTCACTAGGTTTTTCTCCAACTTTTTGGAGTATGGTAGGATTTGCCTTTGCAATACTCGCTAGTATTTTCTTTGGTCTTTCATATCATTTGAATCAACAAGGGATAGAATTTTCTTCTCAAATAATTGCAAGTATAATGTTATTGATTTCAGGCTTTTTTGACATTGTAGATGGAAGTGTAGCTCGCGTTTTAAAAAAAACAACAACTAGGGGTGCGTTTTTAGATTCTAATTTTGACAAAATATCTGAAGCCCTGATTTTCATAGGGATAGCTATAGGAGGCCTGGCAAATCCAATTCTGGCAATGATTGCACTGGCTACTTCCATACTGGTCAGTTATCTTAGGGCAAGAGCAGAATCATTGGGAATAGAGCTAAAAGGAATAGGAATAGGAGAAAGGGCAGAAAGGTTACTTGTCCTAGCAATATGTGGCCTTATCCCGATTTCAGAATCAATACAATGGGGAGTAGTAATTATAATTATAATTTCGGCTATCTCATTTGTTCAAAGATTCATGTACGTTATAAAAAGAATTTAGGTATCTATCCGAGTCTTCCAGTCCGTCTGCGTTCATTTTCTGATCGAACCTTTACTATTCCTCTATGTACAGCGCACGATACACAGTAAAATTTGACATCTGTGACTGGTGCAATATATGCGCCTTGAGCCCTCAGTTCTTTTGCCAAGGTAGGTTCTACTAATGTAATTCTGCCAGTAACTTTCTTTGCTTTATCTCTTGGAACCATGGCTCCGCATTGACTACAATGAACTGTTCCTGAACTACCTTTACCACCCTTTGTTCGGCCTCTACTGGTCCTTTTCTTCGGCATCCATACAAATTCTATATCATCTTCTTTTAAATCTTCTTATTCTGTTTCATGTCAACATTTATCAAAGCATTATAGATACTAATTATCTTCGGCAATGCGGGCTAGCATACTATCAAATCTAGTAGTTGACGAGATCGTATCGCGCAATAACATATCCCATCAGAGTTTGGGCGGACCTGCGGCGTATTGTGGTTTAACTGCTAGAAAATTTGGGTTTGACACAACACTCTTTACTCATTATGGAAAAGATCTCGACTCAAAATATCTAGAGTATTTAAGAAAAGAGGGAATTAATTTTAATTCAACCAATCCCTCAGAACACCCTACAACCAGGTTTGTTCTGAGAAACTTTGAAGATGATCGAGAATTAACCCTCAACTCAAACTGCAGTGCAATAGATATTGAAGAGGTAAAGAGTGTGAAATCCGATTGCTGGATAATAAGCCCAGTTTTTGATGAAGTTTCTGTGGAACTATTACGTTACTTAGCCACGACAAGTGAAAAAGGATTCGTAATGCTTGATCCACAAGGTTATACTAGATCTGTTGATTCGGCTAATAAGATATCATTAAGAAAAACAATTGATGTTCCTCTCCAGGATTTGAATGGAATAAAACTAGATAGTCATGAAATCTCTTGTCTTACAAACGGACTTTCGGGTAAAGAAGGACTTCAAAAAATTCGCTCAAAGTATGGCGTAGATTATGTAATTTACACACAGGATCAAAATATTCATCTTCTCCAAGGCGAGCGGCTTTACTGGCTAGATGTACCCAAGATAGACAGTCCTGATTCAACAGGCTTGGGAGATATTATTACTGCATCTTTTGCTTGCACAATTATTAAAGAAAAAGACCCGATATGGGCACTTTGTTTTGCAGCAGGGGCCATGACTTCGGCCCTTCAAACAAGAGAAATTGGAATTGAAAAAATACCACCCAAATCAGCAATAGAAGATAATGCCTCGTATTACTATAATATAATGAACTATGACACAATTTAGGCTTGTAAATCAGGTTTAAATTTGAGTATCTATTGACCTTTAATAATTAGAATGAAAGTGGCTATCTCAAGTCTAAGCCCCAGAGAGGATAGTCTTATAATTAAAATCAAGAAAATTCTGGACGACGAAAGTATTGATTCAGAAATAATAAAAAGATCCGATAAAATGACCACTTCTAATGCCGACATAGTGATTACTGCAGGTGGAGATAGAGCTATACTTGATTATTCACATTTTGTAAAAGAATTCTCTGTCCCCGTGTTGGGAATATACGAATCGGACTCAACAGGTTTTCTGGGTCAAATTGATATAAGTGATTTAAAAAAATCTATCGCAAGAATAAAAAAAGGTGATTATGAAATAGATAATGTCTGCCGACTTTCAGTTAATGTTGACGGTAAAGATGTTGAACCGGTTTTAAATGATGTTTCACTTTTTCCAAGAAAAAGTGCAACACTGATGGAGTATATATTAAAGATTAATGGAAACGATCTCTGGCATGATAACAGTGATGGAGTTATTATTTCTACGCCAATTGGATCAACAGCCTACTGTATGTCTGCAGGGGGACCTATGGTTTTGCAAAGATCACAGGTCTTTGTTATAGTACCCGTAAATTCTATGGACAACACACGAAGACCCCTAATAGTTCCTAATACAGATAAGTTGGAAATTGAAGAAATTCTCAGCAGATATCTCTGTGAGGTGATTTTGGATGGAGGAAAAAGGGTCGCCGTTAGAAAAAGAATTGCATGTCAAAAACATGAATTTCCTGCGAAATTTGTGAGACTCATTAAAGACTCTCCTATGGATATTATCGCCAAAAAGGTAAAGCTGGCAGAAGACTTGCTTGATATGCCTCCAAGCGCTAAGTTGATTTTGAAGATATTAGAATATGAAGGTGAATTGAGTCAAAAGGACCTAAGTAAGAGAACGATGCTTCCAGAAAGGACCATAAGATTATCGTTAAGTCATCTTATCCAACGACGGTATGTTAGAAAAAAGACTTCTTTACGAGATGCCAGGCAAAAAACTTATGAGCTGAATTTGAAACTATGACCTAAATACACGATGATATGAAAGCTTCAAATGCTTCTTCCGGCTTACCTGGAATACTACTAAACTCCGAATGATATTGGACTGCAAAAAAGAACTTATTTGATGGTATTTCTAGAATTTCAATTCTTCTACCCTTATCGGAATGACCCGATAATACCATGCCACTTTCTTCAATAGTCTTTCGATAGTCCTGATTAAATTCATATCTATGTCTGTGCCTTCGTTGAATCTTGTTATTATGATAAATCCTGCCAGCTAATGTGCTGGGTACTATAGTTATGTCATGTTTTCCCAATCTCATCGAACCACCTAGGTTAATCGTATGTTCTTGCTCTGGCATGAATTTTACCAACGAATTATTGTCATTAGGATTGAATTCTTGGGAGCTTGCATCCATCATGCCGCATTGATTTCTTGCAAATTCAATTAACGATAATTGAAATCCAAAACAGATCCCCAAAAATGGTATATTTTTTTTTCTTGCATACTTAATTGAATTTATTATTCCTTCGCTTCCCCTTGTTCCAAATCCTCCCGGGACAAGTATCCCATCATATTTATTCAAAAGTTTTACTTCATTTTGATCGCCATTTTCAAATCTTTCAGAATCAATCCAATCAACTTTTAATTTCTTGCCTAATTTTGCCGATGAGTGCAATAAAGCCTGATACACACTCACATAACTGTCCGGTAAATTCACATATTTGCCAACAATGCCAATATTGACATTTCCTGAGGAATTAAAGAATGAATTTGCAACGTTTTTCCATTCTGCCCATTTTATGTTCCGACTCCTAAGATCGAACTTGTCCGAGATTACACCAATTATTCCTTGGTCTTTTAATATTTCAGGGACATCGTAAATAGAAGCACAATCATGACATGAAATTACACATTGCTCTCTGATGCTCGCAAACATGGAAATCTTGTGTCTCGCATCTCTATTCAATGGTTTTTGGCATCTGACTGCCAGTATGTAGGGATGAATCCCAATTCTTCTAAGTTCTTGGACACTGTGTTGTGTTGGTTTAGTTTTCTGTTCACCAACTACATCTAAAATTGGTGCTAATGTTACGTGTATGAATAGTGTTTCAGTATCACCCACTTCTAATTCCATTTGCCTGAAAGATTCTAAAAACGGTAGGCTTTCAATGTCACCTACCGTACCACCACATTCAACAACCAAAACATCATACCCTTTAGCCAAATTTTTCAATGTATTTTTTATCACGTCAGTTACATGAGGAATTATCTGGACACACTGACCCAGATACTTGCCTTCCCTTTCTGCTTTTATAACATCAGAATAGATCCTTCCAGTAGTAATATTATGCCACTTTGTCATGGGAGTATTAAGAAATCTCTCGTAATTTCCCATATCCATATCACATTCGCCACCATCATCTGTAACAAAGACCTCGCCATGCGCGGTAGGGTTCATAGTTCCAGCATCATAATTTACATATGGATCTATTTTCGTGCAAGTAACCTTTAATCCTGTCAGCTGTAATAACTTTGCAACAGAAGAAGCAACTATTCCTTTTCCAAGACCTGACATAACTCCTCCAGTAATAAATATGAACTTTGGAAATTTGTTACTAGCTTTACTGGTCCTATACCGCACATTAGACTTTGTATACTCACCTTTTTAATCGTTTTCAGGCGACAATTTACATTCATTAGTAGCCCAGCAATCACGATCCAATTTAGAAGAGTGAAAGAAAGTTCTTCAGTTGTGTTTCAAAAATTTTCAATCCTGTCCTATGTAACCAACATTAGCAAAAAAACCAAGAATGGCATTTACAAATTCGTTATCTCTATTAAGCCGGTACATAGTATTGGCCATTCGTTTTTCCTTGACCCACTCAATACTTAATAGATCTTTGAGATTTCGTTTAATGTCCTCTCTTTTTAATCCAGTTCTTTTATGGAGAACATAAATAGTTACCATTTTATTCTCCTCGGCTAATGCTTTTATTATTTTTATTTTGCCAATTGTTCCAATTCCATTCTCTATGATAGTTTTGCTATCAAAATCCATTTATTTTTTATTTATCTGTTGTTCTAATAAAGGTTCTAATTCAACTAATGATGTTATGTTCATTCCTATTTCCTTTAATGATTTCATTTCAATTATTTTTCTTTCAAGTAATTCGTTCATAGAGTCCTCAAATTCGAATTTTTTAATCTTGTATTCATCAGCCAATTCAAGAGCATAAACCCTAATTTCCTTGAGTTCGACGTATTGTTTTTTTCTCTTACTTTGTACTTTTAAGATTGCCATTAATGTAAGTAGATGATTCTTGGGAAGTTCTTTCAAGTCCTCAATTGTAATTGACGGTTTATTGTAACCATGCGCCTTGCGTATTTGGTCTAATGTGATCCTTTCATTTCCATTTGCCTCTGCAAGATTACCCGCATACAGGAGCAAGTCCAAAGCATATCGTACATCCCCTCCTACTTGTGAAGAAGTTGTTATGAGCGAAACTTCATCGATGATATCAGTACCTACTACATTAGGATTGAATGATTCTGTAGTCCTTGTAAGTAAAATATCGCTTATATCGTCTATGGAATACGGCTTAAATTCTATCGGCAATCTTCCCAACGTACTTAATTCTGAACTGTCGATTTTTTCATGAAAATTTGTGCTCCGTGCGATAAATACGACACCTATAACATTACAGTGATTTGATAAATCAAACTCATTTAGTCGGGTAAAGTCATATATCATGCCACTATCTTTGTTTGATTTGAGCAAAAATTCAATTTCATCTAGTATGATCAAGGTGTATAATTTGTTCTCAGTCAAATATGATAAGAGATATCTTAACATCTCCTCCGCGCTTAGTCCTTGTGAGGGAAGTTCTGGAGCTATTTTTTCTAAAAGAAACCGATAGACAGCATACTTGTTGCCACCCTGTAATTTTAGATTTATATACGCAACTTTGAGGGTTAATCCAGACTTTGTGAATTCATTTTCTAACATTTTTGAAAATTTCAAAATCGTAGAGGTCTTTCCAATTCCCGACCTGCCCACTATTTGTGGAGTTGAAAATAAGAATTCGTCTG
>DAIRDV010000030.1:0-7974 GCA_036795955.1 Nitrososphaeraceae archaeon
GAGTCTACCCAAGATACCTAACACTGCAACTATTGGAATGGGGATGACAATATCTAAACCTGAGGCGTTAAGCTCACTTATCAAGAAACTTAAGGAAAAGAGAATAAGACTGGTACTTGATGCCTCATCGCTAATTCCTCAGGTCCTTAAAGAAATTACAGAAACTGATACCATAGTAACACCACATGCGGGTGAATTCAAGAGAATTTTTGGTCAAGAGGTAGGGGTCAATGAAGAACAAACTATTTCTATAGTTTCAAAAATAGCTACAAAGTATAAGATTACAATAATACTAAAGGGGTGGCTAAATATTATCGCTGACCCAACTGGTAAAGTTGCGTCAATAAGAAGGAGTACTCCTGCTATGACTGTTGGAGGAACTGGAGATGTACTTGCTGGGCTCGTAGCTGCGCTTTATGCAAAAATGGACTCTCCTTTTGATGCGTCTGCACTTGCAGTTTATTTCAATGGGATTGCTGCCACTGCAGCAGCCAAACAGGCTGGTCTTCATTTAGTAGCCACGGACTTGATAGAAAAACTTCCAGAGGTAATGAAACCCTATGACAAAATTTCTAGTCAGAAAATCTAAATATATTTTGATTTATTAAAGATGCTATGCTTTTCATTTTGTAATGATATTTATTTTCCCTCTGAGTATTTACTACTATGTACTTGATCCCATCAAGTCTGGTTTCTTTTTTGCTTGTTGCATATTTTTGCCAGTTTAACCTTAGTATTGTTTATGGGGAGAATATTGAAATTTCTTCCGGAACCTCATTTGTTGATTCTAATGGCAAAATAAATGTCATAGGAGTTGTGACAAATCTTGGCACATCTTCAGAACATGTTACGGTTGGGTTAGACGTACGTGATAAAATTGGAGGTTCAAAAAGCACTTTGCGCGATACTACATTTAGTAAAATTATTTTTCCTGGAAAGGAATCTCCCTTTAAATTTAAAATTGGAGAAGGCTATGATGTATTAGGCAAGCCATATTTACTGGAAATGAAAAATGGAGATGAACCATACTACAATGTCATCGTACAAAACTATTCCAATTTCCCAGTTGGCCAAAACAAGGAACTTGTTGGAACACTGAAGAATGTTGGCAATGTTGTAGTGAAGAACATTAACGTATTTGCGTCAGTTCACGACAAGGATGGGAGACAAATTGATTCAATTAGATCTAATACTATCTCAACACTAAATCCTGGCGAGATAAAGCATTTTTCAGCAGCGCCGGATCATGTTGTAGCAAGTAACGCTAATTATTTCAGTTGTGCGGGATTTAATCCAAATTCTCCAATTAACACTCTTGACTTGGGTAATGGAAGATTTTTACCATATAGCTTGGAGAGTGTCGCAAAGATAAGCGATTTCAAATATAATGAATCAACGGATAGCATATCTTTTGTCGCTGATCACTATAATCCACTGGGAGGTATCATCACCTTAAAGATACCACAGTTAGATAACAATCACAATGTAACGGTATTTTTGGACAATTTGGACGTACATAACGAGCATATGACAAAAGACGGAAAAACTATCACAACTGACATATTTATTCCACCAAGTGAACACAACGTAAGAGTTTCAGGTATCCTAAATCATTCCTAAATCATTTGCCAGGCTATTCTGAAACAATTATGAATCCAAGAATGATTCAATGCAACGAGTCTAGGTTTCAATTCTAATCAACTCTTGTCAGGAATAGAATTTGAACCAGATGATATGTTCAGTTTGGCTCCCATTTTTAATATATAAGGGGTAACAAAAGTGGTAACGATAGTTACAACTCCTAATATCGGAAGAACATATGACGAAACTGCGCCTACATCTTGACCACCTTTTCCAACTATCAATGACATTTCTCCCCTGGCCGATGACAACCCTAGACCTGTTCTAACGGCCGTAGTAGTGTCGTACCCTGCTTTAATTAAGACTGGAATAATAATCAACATTTTTGCCATAAACGACGTGACTATGAGGATTAGAGCTGGAATGATAAAAAGAGGAATTTTTGACACGTCCACTAGGGCACCCACTGATACAAAAAATAACGCTGCAAACACATCTCGAAGTGGAATAGTTATGACTCGTGCTATCCCGGCACTATTTGATTCTGCTACAAGCACACCGGCCAGAAATGCACCAATGACTGGTGATAATCCCAGCTCGATTGCACCAAAAGATAAACCAAACGCCAGACCAAGTATAACTATAATCAATACCGAGTAATCTGTTTTTCTTGCAAGCTTATCTATCAATGGAGGTAGATATCTCGAGCCTAGAATAAGTATACCTGCAATGAATCCGATTACTACTGCTACCGAAATTATTACATGCACCAATGATACAGCAGCAGTCAAAGCCAGAGATTGTAGAATACCTAAAGTGGTAATGACTATAACATCTTCAACTATCAGAATACCCATTATCAATACACTTGATTTTTCATTTATCATGTTTAGTTCTTCTAATATCTTTACTGTAACCACAGTACTAGTAACAGACATGGCCAATGCCAGAAACATCGAGTCAAATTGCGAAAATCCAAGTGTTTGTGATACAAAAAAGGTAATTAATAGAGTTCCCAACGATTCGGCAATACCTACCATCATCGAAACCCTTCCAACAGATTTTAGTTTGGTAATAGGAAATTCCGTTCCTATTACAAACAAAAGTATGATTATTCCAAGCTCTGCTAGCGTATTGATTGTGCCCACTTCGTGTATTAGACTAAATGGGGGTGTAAATGGTCCAATTACCATTCCTGCAAGTAAATATCCAATAACCATCGGCTGTTTTAATTTGTGCGTAACAAATACCATTATAGCAGCTACAATCATTACCACTGCAAAATCTTGAATTAAAAAGCCTGTGTTAATTTGAGACGTGTTAATTTGTGATATGAGGTCTAAGAAATACAAATAATTCTACCTAATAACAAAATTCCAATAGCACTGTTAATCATAATCACTCAGTTTCTAATTCAAAATCATCATTCTTCAATCCATGAGTCTTTATGAATCGCAAAAGTTCGTCCTGATTGTCAATCTTGTAATATCTTTTCATTTTTTCTAAAGTTTCATCGTCGTAATGAGGATATCTTTTTACTTTTGCTTTTTCCATACATTATTAAAATATCTAATCGCACTTAAGTATTTCAAAAAATAATAATGAAAAATTGAACTTGCAGAAAAAAACAATGATTACTAATCGTGCATACACTGTATTTTCAAAAATTCGAGTAATTCTTCTTTTTTTTCGAATCTATAGTATTTCCTTAATTTTTCCAAGGCGGCTTCGTCAAGGGTGAGAACGCTTTGTTTATTCTTTTTTAGAGACGCTAAAGGAACGCTCATTGTTTTCTTGTTATATGTATTTAGTTCATTTTGGTTATATTAGCATTTGTTCTGATTTTTCGATGGGCGTAACTCAATCCATTAGCGAATTACTATATTTAAAAGCCTAATAAAGAAGGTAGAAATCAAAAATCGTCATTACAACTTTATAGATTGCAAAAGCTTGGAAGGCTTTGCAAAAGCTTGGAAGGCTTTGCAAAAGCTTGGAAGGCTTTGTAACTATTTATTAATATACAGCATAATAGATATTGAAAATAATATATGACATCGGGAAAATATTTCAATCGGGCAGTAATTGCATTAGATGCACCTCATGTCGGCTACGTTGTACGAGAAACTGATGACAAAATCGTTGTGTTTGGAGATGGGAAGGAAAGATACGACATACCACTCTCGGAAATTCAAACCGTAAGCAAAAATGTGTTGGTAGGATTAAAATTTGATGAAATAGCAAAAAAATACTCTGTTGACAGGGATGCACCGTTGCCTACAAGTAAGTATGTAGATCCTTGGGGTTCTGATGGAACTACTGATTTGAAAACCTATATGAAAGAATATGCCAAGACGCTCTTCAATAAAGGAGTACGGATAGCAAATGAAGATCATGTTGGACATGTGATGAAGGAAACTGATGATACAATCATTATATTTGGCGAACGTGATTATAGGTTCGATGTTCCTAAATCAAAAATCATTGCAGTAGGAAGAAACGTAATTTTGGGATTAGATTGGGATGAGCTCTTTAAATTTAAAGTCGATAAGAATTCACCATTGCCTGGGGGAGACTCCGTAGATAAATTAGTAGAAGAAGAAGACAAACTCTAAACTCTTTATTTTGAACAGATTAACCGAATTCCTAGCCGAGGTAGGCATATGGAGAATAAATGTGAAATGGTAATTCTAGATGTTCTGGTTAAAAAGAAAATAGATTCCCTTACGATATTTGCTTCTCTCCCCGATATGGGTAGAGTTGGTGGATTAGTATCATCATTTTTGGCTAACAACCTAGAAACCGAACACATTGCAAATATTATTTCAAACCCTAAACCATGGGTTAATGTGAAGGACGGTATAGTAGTTTCGGCAAAGGATATTTACAAAATTTATTTTGCAAAAAAAGAAAAGCTATTGATTTTGACCGGGGAGGCACAACCAGAAGACCACAGAGAACTCCTTGACCTGTGTAATACTTTTCTTGATTTTTGTATCTCAATTGGCCATGTTAAAAGACTCTATACTGCAGGTGGCTCGTTAAATGAGATGATTACAGGAGAACCCAGAGTTGTTGGTGTCGCAACCAACCCTAAATTGATGGAACTTCTTCAGAGTTCCAACGTGGACACTCTAAGTTCCGAGTTTACAACAATTACTTGGTTTAACGGCCTTATCTTGGGACTGGCTTCTGACAGAAAAATAGATGCTATTGGATTTTACGGGGAAATTGCAGACAAGACCCTACCACAACCACTTGCGGCAAAGAGTATAGTAAAGTCCTTTGCAAAGATTGAACGTATGTCAATATCCACCAAACCATTTGATGCACAATATGAGGATGTGTTAGATCATATTGAAAGAAATAAGAGTATGAAAAATCTAGATCACTAGTTTAAGTAGACTCTACTAGATAAAATCAAACCAGATGATATCTTGATATTTTTCAACCATCAAATATTCGCGGAATTGGTATCAAGAAAAAAGACTATCATTTTTTCTAATCGAATCTAACTCTTTTTTTTTGAATTGTATGTGTCTATTGTTCCTGCAGATTCATGACCGGAGTCATGGTATTGCAACAAATCCCCTTGCAATACCGTTTCTAGTTGTGTCAAGGTTAGTTTGATTAGCAAATTTTAGCGAATTTACCTTAACTTCCAGATTAAACAATCCCTTGGAAGGGAATGATAATGTCTGGTTTGAAATCCCATTTATGGCCGTAACATTATTGCTTTTCACAACCTCCTGTCCATCCTTAGTACGAATATTCAAATCGTAGTTTACATCGGCATTTAATCGATTGCCATTTAATGCGTCACTGAAATTAACGTTCAGATTATTTTTTCCGACCGCTGGGGGGTTGGGGTTCCACCCTAACATTGCGTGTATTGCTCCTGCATCTGTTACTACTTCAAAAGATGTTTCTTGAGTTTGATTTTTTAGCGGACGAATTGTAAATTGCATAGAATCACCACTAACGGCCAACGCATTTTTGTTTTCAGCCATTTTGACAATATCATTTTTGTTCAGTAGAAAGTGAATTATTAGTGCCTTTTCAGAAGTAAAAGGATCTATTGCAAGAGATCTACCTACCAATGGTTGTCCATTTACAGTTCCATTAAATTTAGAGGAATTTGAAAACTCGCTAAATGATTTAGGAAACTTGATTTCTTCATGTACAAAAATATTCTGCGATTTTATTCTTGACACGTTCCAATTAAATGGCATATTCCATTTTGCCTCTAGATTTTTAGGTTGAAAGGTGAAATTTTGAATTTTATCATAATATGAGATTAACGTGCTGTTATAGTTATTTTTTCCAAAGGTCAAGTTTGCTGTAGAAACGTCCCCGATACTGAGGTAGGAATCAAATCTTGGTGCCTTTTCAGGTATAAAGATGTTCCTTACATTATCGATTCCAAATATTTCTATAGAAAAATGGTAAAGTCCTCCCTGTGAGAGAATAGGTCCGGCAACTACAATTTGTCCAGAATCACTTGACCAGCCTCCCAAAAAAGGTTCCGTACTACCGTAGACTTTAACTGGGCCCTCTCCTGGTTGAAATTTTAAGGTTAGCGGCCCATCTTTGGAATAAAATAATTCTCGCAGTAAAAGTTTGTCACCCTTGTAAATAGTCAAGAAATAATTGACATTTGTAATGTTATTTCCAGTTTTTGAATCAAATAATTTTAATTGGAAAAATGCGTTTTGCAAAGTATCGGATGTCAATATTGGTGGGCTAATTTTTGTGTAGAGACTTGCTACTCTGTTGCCCACGGTAGCTGGGGGTAAATTTTCTTCGAATATACCATCTGCGCTCGCTTGCAGCAAATTAGGAATTAAAATGGCGCCAGTTGCAAACAGAAAACAGACAATTATTTTGATAATCTTTTCCATGTCAGTCTAGCAAATAGATGGTAATTTATATTATTTAACGGGACCGCTTAGCCGTCTCTTTGGGTAATAATTTAAATGCAATTCCTAGGATGAATCAGGATATGGGTTCAACTCAAGAATTCATTTCCCTTAAGGTTTTGGGTTTATTAGCAGCACTTATTTGTGTATATTGTCTCAATTATTCAACAGGTCAAACTTTTGGAGCCGAACTCGGAGATGGTCATAACATGCCTATGGTTACTATCGGCGATCGAAATGCTATGCTAGAGTTCAAAGCAACCCAAATTCCAATAAATAACAATGTTAATCTCGATTTTACTTTGGTAGATAACAAAACAGGAAACAACATACAACACACAACATATCTTGTAACCATATCTAATGCTAATCAAAGACTATTTACAGAAACAGTTCACAGTCATGATGGACATATGCTTATGGAATTTGTTCCATCTTCAATTGATCCGTATCAGGTAAATGCAAATTTTGACACGCTTTCAGCAAGTTATGTGGCCGACTATAGTAGTCCGATAAAGGTCATAGGTAAAATTTTTTCTCCTGGGAATTATACGGTATCTCTTGAAGTAACGGGCGTTGATTTCGATAATCTTTTCCTCCCTGCCCCATTAAAATTTGAGTTTCCTGTTTTAATTAGTTGATAACGTTTTTTCTGATTATTCTGCAGATTGAGAGGCTCATTAGTAAAATTTTTCTATCTATTCTGAATACCCTATCATGTGACAATAAAAGCGTCAGTATCGTTCTCAGATTTGAATGATGATATCTTTAATACCGTACTTGAGTGTTGCAAAAAGAATGCAGAAATAAAGTACGCTGATAAGCAAAGACACAATATTGTGGGAAAATCCGAGTTTGGAACGCAAAACCAGACTGGAATAAATTTTCAGATTGTTCTAAAGGAAAAACCAGCAAGTGTTGAAATATATGATTATTCAAAACGTGGTCTGGATAGGAAATTTGCCGGTAGCCTATTTAGTTTACTTTTACCTATTGTTGGACAGGATGTAGACATAAAATTCGAGGACTTGGATAATTGTGCAATATGCAAGAAAAAATTCAAACTTGGCATATCTCGTAACATTCCATCTATTGGTTGGGCTACCCATAGTGAATTGTGTGAATCATGCTATGCTTTATTGTCAAGTCATGAAAAAAACTATTGCTGTATATGCCAAAAGAAACTCGGAATTAGAAAATACTCCGCAAGAATTTCTTGGAATCCAAACCTCATGTTATGTAAAGAATGCTATCTTGTACAAAAACCTCAACTGCAAAGCAATGTTGCCGGCTTCACCGAAGGTGGTGAATTAGTTAATGTTGCAAAAGGTAGAACTGGTTCGTCGATACCTTCCAAACTTCTAAATAAATCGATAATTATTGGGACCGATGACCCATTGCATATTCTGAAAATTAGATTTGCTAAAGGGGAAATAAGTAAAGAAGATTATCAAGAAATGAAGCGACTACTTCAAGA
>DAIRDV010000031.1:0-7908 GCA_036795955.1 Nitrososphaeraceae archaeon
TCCATTTAAAGAAAGCATAGGCAAAGCTATCTAAGTTATAGATAAAGTATTTAATCCGTTAAGATATTTTTAATGTTGGATGTCGAAGACTATTAGCCAGGAGCAGGTGTATTCTGTACTAAGGAAATGTATGGATCCAGAGATTCCAGTCAACATTGTGGACTTGGGGCTTATCTATGGTGTGAACATCAATGACTCAAATGATGTCGATGTAGAAATGACAATGACAACAAGAGGTTGCCCGCTTCATGACACTCTAGTTAGCGATGTCAAGCGATATATAGGTAAAATTGATGGTGTAGGAAACATTAATGTCTCTATAGTCTGGGATCCCCCGTGGAATATTGAAAGAATGGAACCATCTGTAAGAGAAAAACTAGGATTCGGAAAACCAAAGTTAAGATTTCAAGTTGATTATGAAAAATATCAACCCTTGGTGAAGGGCAGGTTGATTACTCAGGAAGACGGCTCGTTAATTCTGGAAAATGAAAAAGAACATAAATTCATGGTGAATCAGGCAATAGTAGATTTTTGGAAAAGTTGTGATGGTACAAAGACAATAACTCAGCTAGCAGACCATTTTTCAGCAAAACTTGGATTACCAAGACAACAAGTAGAACAAGAAGTAGTTCAACTAGTCCAGCAGCTCCTTGAATCAGAATTATTAAGACCCCAATAACCAAGAAACGAATTTTGTGTTCTCCAAATAATATCGTTTCGACAATTTCTTTATCCGAATTTGATAAAGTGGTAATAGAGATAGGAATTGGTGATGGTCAATTGTTAGAAGGCGTAATTGATTATGAAAATAGTCCAAATACATGTTACATAGGTGTTGAGATTGAATCATCTCAGATTTGTAAGGCCCGTGATAGAATAGCAGGCAAAAATATTTACTTAATTAACGAATCTATTGAAAAAGTTATTCCATCGTTACCAGACAATAGTGTAGATCAGTTTATTTTTGTTTTGCCTCCACCCATATACATTGACAGGGAATTGGAGTCTCAATGGACTTTGTTGTATCAAAAAATCTACAAAAAATTAAAAGAAAAAGGGAATCTTAATCTTGTAACTGAAGTAACTAATGATTTGCTCGAGCCTGTTTCCAATTATGAATTTATGTCTTGGAAAACTTGGCTCACTTCCGTATTCGTAACATTGGGTTTCACACTAGTAGAGGTATTTAATGAATGTCCACTTCACTATAGATCCCGCTTTTTAGAACAGTTTAAGGCAGACCAACTAAGAATAAAGATTATTACTCTAATTTTGGAAAAGCCCAACCACAAGTCTATTTAGGTTGAAGTGTCAGGATTTACTTACTGTTATGAAGCAGGAATATGTGATCGTTGCAACAGTCTCGCGAACAGAATGTGGATTGACATTTGTCATAATTGCATGGGATGGGTTCATGGTGGTTATAGCGCTTATTGCAATAAGTGCAGAATGATTCTAATTTTATAAATACTTGATTGGAAAAACTGGGACCGCAATTTCTCTTTTCTTTAAACCATCTTATTTCCACATTTTGTTTTTCAGCATAACTCATAGCTATATCATAAGCCTCATAGAAACCCTGTGCGAAAAATTCTCGAAAAGATGTTCCTACAAACCCTTTTCTGGAATTAGTAAAAGAAACTATCCATTTTTCATAAGGAACAACATTTTCTTCATTAATCACAGGTACAATTTCCTTGTCCTTAGTGTTCATGATTTTTCAGTAGGTCAAATAATGTCCTTGCTTTCAAATATATCTTTGCTAATTATCAAATGACTGTATTTCTGTAGATTGCGTCGTTAAAAATGTCGACCTTTTTAAAATTAGGAAGTTTATATGAACCGAGATGCAATAACTCATAATTGGAAAAGACTTGTGCATATTGTGGAATATCTTTTAGTGGAGAGAGTTGGCCCCATGTAGAGGGGAATTCAAACCTGGGTGTTATGAAGATAGAAAACTTTTGTTGCGAAGAACATAGAAATTTGTTTTTGGAATCCAGTTAAGCATTTACTTTCCAAATACTTGGCCAAGATTGTTGCGCATGCTGCCCAATCGGCCCTTGCGACTTTCTTTCTTTTTAACATGTTCAAAGCACTTATCACAGAGGGACCTCAAGTTCGAAGGTCTATTATCTTTCAATGAACCATTTATGTGTTCAAAAAAGGGACCATTACTACCTTTAAGCTTCACTGAGCATTTTTGACATCTATGATGTGACCGTTCAAGTACAGTTTGTCGTAAACTGAGAGTGAGGTTCTCGTATTTCTTCCTGTCAAACGTTTCAGTACCTCCGCCACCAAAAAAAGACAATATTTTTTCTAAGAAATCAATACAAGAAGGGTAAAAATAACTTTTGCTATCCGAAATCTGGGTGTCTATTTAAAGAGACTGAATAGTAGTAAAAATAAAGTTGTGCTCCCCTTTTTAAGATGGATTTTCACACTTTAGAATGGGGTCACTAATTCAAAGGGAATCTCGGAATTCTCTACGCTGCATACTGCTCCTGGCATACACACGACACCATAGACGATGACATTATTACATTCTACTGTACTTGCTTGATTTTGTGAATTATTTTCACAATTGTTAATTTGCTTCTTTTCCGTATTAACTTGTTTGTTATCATCTTCTTTGTCACCGTCTGCTCTAACTTGTTGAATCCCACTGAAGATTGCAGTTGATACCAATGTTAGCGTAAGTGCGGATATCAAAATGACAGCCATACTAACTTGTTTCATTACTCTGATTTTTTATTTATACTATATTAGAAGTGCGTTACAACAACTAGTAAAAAAGGATGAGGATCTTGTTGCTAAATTTGTATGTGTGAATTTTTTCTATAACAAAAATTCAAAAAATCATTATTTTGCTTAAAAAATCAGCGAAAGAACATCCAAATAAAGATGGACCGAGTGGGATTTGAACCCACGACCACCTACGTTTCCTCTGTAAATGGGTAATCATTTACATGCAAGGCAGGTATTCTACCAGGCTAAACTATCGGCCCTTTGACAGATTGTTTTTCTTACTTGATAATTTAAGTGCTTTTAATTAAATTTTAATAAAACTTAATTGTCATATTTCTAATTCGATATACATAATAGTCCAGCCACATCATTCGACCGATAAACAAGATTTTGCCAGGAAATAAATTACGTTTCTTTAAATAAGAACGTAGAAATCATTTCAATTCCAAGTTATTAAATTGTAGACAAATGTATATTGCTATTGATACTTAAAATCCGTACCACCATGTCACATTTTGGATAATATATCTTGAAAGAATTAATATTCAATTATGAAAAATTTGATCCACTTAATTTAACATAATTCATGTAATTTTAAGAGATAGTCATATATCCAATCTTAAGAGATAGCCGCATCCGGATTATCACAGTACAAAAGTAATAACCTAACAATGTAATCCGGACAAGCATAACTATCAACAAGATAGGATAGTAATTCACTTTTAGAATTCTCCAAAGTTTAGGGAGATGTTAACACTAATGAGAGATTATAGCTTATTAACTTAACCAGCAATTTGACCATATCGATGTCAGTAGTATAATGATCGAAATACTTTTAGCACATGTCTAAATAAGCTGAGGTATGTCCGCTCTTTTGAAAGATCGAGTGTGGGTAATGCTATCCGAGGTAGCCAAAAGAGGAGTTTATCCCCTACATGGATCGAGGCTTGGAATTTTCAGAATACCGGTGGAGATTACAGAGCATGCCGATATTAACGCCATAATCAGTAGTTTAAAAAATTCAGGTTTTAAGGTTGATACTTACGCCGATAGAATCTACGTTACGGATAGATGGACGGAAAATGGAAAGGATGTAATGACACAAAAAGATGTTGAAGCAAATTTGGATATTACTGTGGAGATTGTCACAGGAGATGTGGTAGATGTTATTTACCAGATAAAGCCATTGGAACACTTTGGTGATCATTATTGGATAAAGAATTACAGACAGGATACAGACACCAAAGCAAAAATTATTATCGACACCATTATTTGGAACTCGAAAATTGGCGATAAACTAATAGAACATTACAAGAAGTCACAAAAATTATCCTCAGAAGATGCAATAATAAAATTGGACGAAATGACACCACTCAAAAAGAAGCCAATATCGCGGGATGCTTCGGCCCCTCAACAAGCTATGGCCCCAGAGAAGAGTTCTCCTCAACCTCAGATTCAGAGCAGCTCTCCTTCTGTAACAGCCCCAACTCAAACTCCCCCGGCTATGGCAGGTGGTAATACGACGATATCACTTTCAGGTACTGGAAATTCATATTCAAAGATTGAAGGTCCAATTGACCCTGATTTTAAGTCAAAACGCCAGGTAACTGGAGCCTTTCAAGGTATCAAGGTTTGGGGCCCGATTGATCCTCCTGGTCAACTTGGAATTTGGGGAACAGAGGTTACCGTTGACTTTGATATTTGTGTTGCAGATGGAGCCTGCATAGAGGCATGTCCAGTAAATGTATATGAATGGCTTGATACCCCGGGTCATCCCTCCTCAGAGAAGAAACCCTTTATGATAAGAGAAAAAGATTGCATTTTTTGCATGGCCTGTGAAAATGTATGTCCTCCTCTATGCGTAAAAATATTCCAAAAAAGCTGATAATGGCACTGAATTTTCAGTGAACCTATAAATATTTACTCGTACATTTTTAAAATAGGTAGTGATAGAAGATAATAGCTGAAATTAGCGGGGAGTTTAGCGGAATTTTATATTATGTCTTGATGGGGATCGCCTGGATAATGACATTATACACTTTGAATTTTAATTATTTGAGTTACATGTCTACGAGGAACTCAGTAAATCACAAAATGAGAAAGAAAATGGACTATAGTGCTGAAACTTGTCCTCTGGTAACTATCCAGCTACCAATATATAATGAAAAGTACGTTGCCGCACGCCTTATCAACGCAATATGTAATATGGACTTTCCAAAGGGACGAATGGAAATTCAAGTTCTTGATGATTCAGACGACGAAACGACATCTATAATTGAAACGTTGGTTGAAAAACATAAGAAACTAGGAACCAATATTGCAGTTTTTCACAGGACCGACAGATCTGGATACAAAGCTGGGGCCCTAAAAGAGGGATTGAAATTTGCCAAGGGCGAATTCATTGCAATATTTGATGCTGACTTTATTCCACCTAATGATTTTTTGAGAAAAGCACTTAGTTATTTTGATGATTCCAAGATTGGTCTCGTTCAGGGAAGATGGGGTCATATTAATGAAAAATATTCAGCATTGACAAAAGCTCAGGCTGTGTCACTGGATTTTCACTTTTTCATTGAGCAAAAAGCAAAGAGCCTTACACACCTCTTTATGAATTTCAATGGAACAGCTGGAATATGGAGAACATCATGCATAAATGATGCAGGCGGTTGGCATACTGGTACCTTAGTTGAGGATTTAGATTTGAGTTTCCGGGCACAAATGAAAGGTTGGAAGTGTATCTTCGACGAGGACTTGGTTGTAAATGCGGAATTGCCAGTTCAAATGAACGCAGCAAAACGTCAACAATTTAGATGGGCCAAAGGTTCAATTCAGGTAGCAAAGAAACTCTTGATAATACTATTATCACATAGAAAATTGCCGATCGATACTAAGATTCAGATTTTCATTCAACTCACTAAGCATATTATTAACCCATTGTTTCTAATACAATTCCTCATATTTCCTATTTTGCTACTTATGAATTATAAGATATATGACACAGCCTGGGCTCCTGCTCTTGGCATCGTTGCGTATCTCTTATTGGGACCGATCACATACTTAGTAATGATTCGAAAAATCTGGCGTGAGAACTGGAGGACAAAAGCTATTCAGTATTTATTTATGATCTTTTATGCAAGTGGAATCTCTATTAACAATTCTGTAGCCATATTCGACGCCTTGTTAGGAAAGAGAAATGAATTCTTGAGAACTCCAAAATTTGGAATAATGGAAAAAAATCAAGAGTGGCGTAATAACAAATACGTTCTTCCATTTACGAAAACAACGATATTAGAGATCTTCTTTAGTATGTACGGGTGTGTTACAATAGCCATATCACTACTGACTGGGAACCCGATATTAGTTCCTCTTATAGCATTGCAAACAATTGGTTTTATTTATGTAGCATATCTTAGTATAATCCAATCCAAAAATAATAAGAATCAAACTGGTCTTTATTTAAGTACAACAGAATTCAGTTTAGAGGGTGCAAGACCCAATGATACGCTAGCTTGATATTATTTTTGCCAATTAAAGATCTCATATGACAGATGACACTTCAAGTTAGATGACTCCTGCCTCTCTTAATTTATTTGGTAAATAAGTGTCAGCCAAATACTTGAATCCATATTTGAAAAATGCGTCTAATTCACACTTTTCTTTATGTTCAAGAAATAGATTTAATTCTTTCTTCCATCGCTTGTCCTGAAGCCATGGTTTTTTCTTCATATCATTTGCCCTGTTTAAATCCTCTGGAGTGGCGGCGAGCCTGGCTACCTTTGGTATATTATATTCATAAATATCTGAAAACATCATTCCTAGCACCTTTGAGTTTGGTGTTACCAATCTGTCACTGTCATAACTCAATGATTCACTTCCGATTTTATAACGCAAAGCGATTCCTAATCCCCATGGATCGGCGTCAGCAAAAATAACAACTGGTTTCTTCCATTTTTCGTTCAGCATTTTAACCATCATCCTAGTTGCGCGATCTGGCTCTCCTGATCCTGTCAGTAGTATCGCATTATATTTTTGAATAAAACCAGATTTTCTGATATTATTGAGCACCGTGTCCTTCTCGACTACCATGACAAAATCACCTTTTACTTTCACAATTTCAAGATCTCGAATATTGGTAGGAATTAACTGAGAAGTTGCCTTGCTCCCAAGATTGCAGTCAATTAAGTCTCCACCGACGCTAAGAGTGATTGGTCCTGAAATCATTCCTTTAGGTTTAGAGGTAACTGAAAATTCTTCTCGTGGGACATTTGTCAAAAGCTCGATGGCCTTAATTGCATCATCAGAATCATCCTGGCCACTCCAGAACTTTTGCTGATTTTTTTCATCACCAACAGTACTCAGGGTGGCATAATACATTCCCCTAATAGTACTTTCCATCTCCTCATCCAATAGCCGTCTTATAGCATTTGCCATGACTAAATATTGAGCAAAGGTTGGTATCTTCTTTGAGCTGTTTGGACCAATTTGAACAGTCTTCTCACCAATAGTAAGCATCCTTTTTTCATCTGACCAGACAGTGTTATCATATCCAACCTTTGGAATTTCAAGACTTGGCATTACACCTTCGACAAGTACCTCATCTCCTACATTTTTCATTATTTTCCTGATTTTGTTGGTTATTTCTTGATGTCTTTTATCTTTTGGAGCCATTTTGTATTAACCTTTTTTTTGTGATTTACGGGATACGTTAATTTTATCCTGCTTTACGTTGTTTCCTCGTTTTGAAACATTAATTCGAGTATCAAATTTGCTAAGTATAATTTCATTTCCTTTACTGCCATTAGGAATATTCTTTTTACTGTCAACATCCGATATTTTTCCTTTATCCTTTGATGCGTGAAGAATTTGTTTAGTAATGTTTGTCAACTCTCCACTTACGTATTTTTCTGCCAAGTCTTGAAAAGCCTTTGATAATTTTTTCGAATCAATTTTTATCGAGTCGGATATAGCGTCTACAATGAAGGGAATATAATGTTTGTATAGTCTTAATTTATTCTCATCCTCCTTTATTTTTAATTCTCTTCTAATTTGAGCGCTTACTTTTCTGTAAAGATCCGACAGACAAGATTTCATGTATTTTTTCAAATCTCCCTCTGAAGCTATACTCTCTTTTCCAGCAGTTTTGTAAGGTATTTTTGT
>DAIRDV010000032.1:0-7159 GCA_036795955.1 Nitrososphaeraceae archaeon
GCATAGGGCTTTTCAGATGCGTGGCATAGCCAACAAGTACAATTTGCTTTCCTTGAAGACTGACGCAAAGAATTCAATTAAAGATGGTTCTGCTTCCGTTTTAGGTTTCTTAAGTGTGCTTATTGCAACACAGTTTGGGATTCTACAGGCCGACGCCATAGGAGGACTCGTAATTGCCGGATTCATATTCTCCGTAGCGTATGTATCATTAAAACAGTCGTCGCTGATCCTCGTTGATGCTTGGCAGAATCCAGTAAGTACAGAATATATGAAAAAGCTGGTCGAGCAAAAATTCAATGGTGATGTGAATGTAAGGTCTATTAAACTTCGTCAGACGGGAGCCATTTCGCGCGCCGAGATCCATCTCGAGATAGATGGCAGCAAACCATTAACTGAAGTAGAAATGTTGTTACTTAATACAGAAATGACGGTTAAATCAAGCATTCCTAATATGGGTACAGTTGTGGTCATTCCTCATTCCAAACTCAGAAAATTCTAGTTTTAGTAAATATATTTTTCACGTATCTTACTGATTGCTAACAATATTTAATCTTCATAAATTTATTTTGAATTTCTGAGTTTTCATTTGTTAGTATTATGGTTACCTTTGTTTAGTAAGTTATTTAAGCCGAAATATTTCTAATTAATATCCATATTAATAAGAGATTGAAAAGGCATATGTCTAATACTATTAATTTCTAGAATAAATTGCTAGAAATTTAGTATTTAGAAATTTTAGAAATTAGGTCAAAGTTTATAAAAAGTGTACCATAATTTTATATTAAAATTAGAGCTGTTAACTTTGACACACACTTTTGATGTTTTAAATAAATATAATATCGTTAGTGTAATAGATGATGAGACTGGGACTGAAACTGAGACCGAGGCAGCACATATGCTTTTGGAGGCCTTGCAAACGATTAGGGGTATTAAAGTCTTCAACTTTAAGGACCCTTCCATTGCATTGGAACACTTTAAGACAAACAAGGAAGATTACGCTCTTATGATTTCAAATTTGAGATTGCCTGTGATAAATGGGGTTCAGTTGCTAAAGACTGTGAAGGATTTGAATCCTTCAGTGAGAACAGTTCTGATAACAGAAAATGAAGCTAATGATAAAATACTTCAAGAATACAATAAAAATGAGGTAATTGACAGTTTTATGAAAAAACCTTTCAAACATAGTGAATTGATTTCAGAAGTTAATGATCAACTATCATATATGAATAGTATCAACAAATTAAAAAAATGACTATCCTTTTCACTCGTAGGATTCTAAAATATCAGAATCCTATCTGTCTATCCAATAAAAGTTGTAGGCGGAATTGCAAAATACCTCAGCACGTTAAACCGTGGAACTGAAATAGGTGAAACATGTTACAATGACACTTTGATTGTAACCTGTCTTACTTGCCTAACTTATTTTCATGGGCGTCTAATCAAAGTTGGCCCTTACAACTGAGAAAGCCAATCCCTCTTCGTACAAGCCTTTTGATACAGCCTTGACAATTCCTTGTTCTACAACTTTTAATCTATCTTTATCTGAATAAATATCATCAGGGATTTCTATCTTTATCTCCATTTTGAGTAATAATTCTCTACTTTTTACCAATAGTCTAATATGTCGATCAAACTTTAATAGTAAAGCTGAGCTTGAGTATCACTTTATTGTAAACGTTATCTCCAGGCCTTTGCTTTTTGAATAACTATATCTAAAAGTGTTTTTAGAAGTTATAGGAAAGCTGCTCAATTGATCTTGCTTGCATATTGGACAACTATATTCTACTTCAGATATTTCTGACAACTCTCCTAGGTATTTCTTGTTAATACAAGTGACGGCCCAAAGACACCGGTCACATAATAGAAATATCTTTTCATCAATTTTATGACTTAATGCTTTCATAAGAGGTTCAGTCCCTACCATCAGCTTTACGAGACAATTATGCGTATTATTTAGCTTTCTCTCGATATTTTAGATTGCTAACACGAAGTCTCAATCGATTTTTGAGATTTGGTTTAGATTAAGACTTATTCCAACATTTCCCAATTTCATTCATTAAAAAATATCTAAAACGTAGATGGGTTATCATGGGACTAAATCCGATTTTGTGGTACTTACACAGATTTTCAAATCTTTTTGAACGACTAGCCGTAGTCGTAAAAGCCTTGCGAGGTTTTTAAGGAATGTTGTGATGATATAAACATGGGAGACGATAAAAAGAAAGAGACAAAAATTGAAAAGAAAGACGAATTTGGCAACGTGATAGAGAAACAAGAAATAGAAGAAAAGGAAGAGGATTAGTAATCCCTAACGTTTGCTCATGTCGCCAAACTTCGGTTCCATTTTTCTTAGTCCACAACTGAAATCTCTGATTTTCCTTCAGATTAAGAATCGATGTTCCAACAATTATTCCGATTCAATGTTTTATTTTCTTAAAAAAATCATAAAATTTTAACCATTTTTATTATCATATTTTCAGCGACCATACTGAAGTTTCTAGAGGTATTATTGTTTTTGACTTGCTAAACTAATGTTAAAATTCTCACTTGAGTTAGTCGGGACTTCAACATTAAAGCTGGTGAGCACCGGGATTATGGGAGTGAAATTTATTCCTTCTAACTTCACTGATATCTTATAGATACCAGTTTCATTAAATTGGTAGGATGTCAAGATGGTTCCGCTTATTGAGTGATATACTGAATCTCCATACTTACTAGATAACTTGAATAATTCAACATTGTTTTTTTCTATAATAAGGTCACAATCCACATGCCGTAGCCTAGTTTGATTGTTCATAAGATTATCGAACAAATCGATTCTAAGAAAGGTAACTTGTCCTTTTTTTGCTTGCTCCGGACTATATTCAAGCTCTACTAGATATTTTCCATCATGTGTAGTGCCTTTAACACTTTTTAACTTCGCATTATTCATCGCAAATGGGTTGTTGGCAATCAAGGAATAGGCGATATGACTATTACTAAGAACGATTATGAATTGTAAAAAAAATACAATTACATAATAATTTAAAATTTTCACATAGGTTATTAGGCAAAACTTCTATTTCACTCTTTGGAAGTTGACTACTGGATACTTCGATTAATTAAATGGATGGGTGCGGCAATAATCGGTTACCATTGCATTAATGAAGACGAATGCACTTTATTCTAACGGACGTTTTGGTTTCAGTGTAAGAATCTTTTCACTAGGCCAATTGTAAATTACCAAATGAGATTAAAATTTAGCTATTTAAAATACTGATTCTCTGCTACATCAATCCAATAAGAACCATATTTGATTGAAGATAGTTACTTACGGAAAGTAAAGTAAATATCTTTTATTGCTCGTGCAGCCAAAACATTGAATTATCATGCATAGCATCCATACCATCTCCCAATCATGAGTTTCAGATTGCCTATACGCACTCGAGATAACGCTATTTATCACGTTACTCTTCATTTAACTGACATTAGTCCGTAAATCAAACATCTTTCGACCTTATGCAGTCAAGAAAATTAATATTACCGTAAGCAAATTTCGACTTTTCTACAAAATTACCAGAGTATAATACATCATTCAATACATGATTCGATTGATGTACCACAATACTATTATTATATTAACTACTAAAAATTCAAAATGAAATCAGTTTTACATTTTTCGATACAGCTAATGTTATTACTAATTGGATCTATTTTGAATGCTAACAATGTTTTAGGTCATACTTTTTCTGGGGATGAAAGCGCATCTTTCCTCGCCGGTGTTGAGATGACAAAAATAGAGTTAAAATTGGCAGCAGAGCAAGCGGTCTCTAATGCTACCAATGCCAAGGAACATGCTGACCATTTAACTGAACACATTACAGCAAATGATACAAAAGAAATTAAAGAAAGAAATTCGAGAGTGGCCGACGAACTCAATAAAACTTTGACTGATTTTGTTAATACGATCAAATCCAGTTCTCCCTCACAATCTGATATTAATACCAATGTTGGTAATATCAATGATATCCTGTCTGAAGTAGTAAGTGCTAGGATTGATAAAGAACAACTTGATAATGTTACTGTTAAGGCACTAGTAGTAAATAATCTGGTAGGTGAAGGTTTAGAGCATTACGGAAGTGCACTCGGTATGGTGGAAGAAGGACATGAAGAGGACGGAGGTAACACCACGTCCTCAGAACATACAGAAAACCAGAATAATGAAACAGCAACAATCGTAAATATGGCAGATTATCAAAGTGCGCAGGCAGCTATCTCTCGTGCAATAGACCTATATAATGAAATTAAACCTGCTGGTGATTCGAACTCTAGTCAATTGGTAGACTCATTGAATACACTAAAAACCAAGATAGTTAACAAGAGCGCCTTTGATGAAATTGACAAAGTTGTAGACGATAAAATTACGCCTATGCTTAACGATATGTTCAAGTTAAACTTGGCAGAGGAAGAAGAGCATTCTGAAGGTGGAAACCATAGTCAAGAAGATACGCACGGACAAGAAGAACACGGTACGTCTCAAAATGAAAGTCATGAAGCAAATACTGACTGATGACCTCACTACCTCTTTTCCACATTGTTTTATTATTTAGCTTTGTTCTGATCTTAAAGATTCCTTTGAGTACTAGTGGCCTAGTTTTTGAAAATAATCCTTTTTATGGATTAAGTAATGCTCCAATTAGATCTATCGAATCCATTACAGAAGACAATTTGATAAAAGTCAAATTAGAGTATGCTCCTTCAACGATTCAAGTTGGTTCTCCAGAATTTTTCAGGGTAACTTTAATTCATAATGAGAAAAATGAAATAGTATTGCATGCGGACACAGATATTGTGATATCTAAAAATGGTAAGGATCTTTATAAGGCATCGAGTGGATTTTCTCAGCCTTTTGTTCACACTCCAAATGGAATAGTACTATCATCTTACAAATTTCCAGATTCAGGACAATATATTCTTTCAACGAAAATACTGGGAATAAACTTCATGCCAATTAATCCAATACAAGTTGATTTCGTAGTTAACGTTACTGAATCAAATGACAAATACAACATAGAGATAGGTAAATGAATATGCTATTATTAATGACTTGTTGCACTTATTTAACCCCTTTTTATAGCCCTGGAGCCATTTCTTATTATAGATTAGTTTTAAATTACTGGCTCATCTTTAGGAGTATAGATAAATGAATCGAAATTTCGTCGGATCTCAAAAAAATGTAATTCATTTTTTAGCTATTTGCTTCGGCTTGCTTTTTTCAAATTTCGTGTATACTTCACAATCTTCAATGGTATATGGACATCTATTCACAAGAGACCAGACTGGAACATTTGTTTCCATTGTTGACCAAGTCCAGACAGAATTAGAGCTGGTTGCAGCAAATGAGGTAAACAATAACTCCTCACTTGCTCAAAATCATGCAGCAAAGGCTTCTTCACTATTACCCAGAGTGATTGGAGAGATAGGTGAAGACAGTCCTCAACTTGTAGGCGAATTGATGAGAACTGTATTTGGAATGGAAAACATTTCATCGACTACATACAATAAATCGCAAAATATCACTAAAATAGTCGATGCTCTGAATGAAAAGCTGGATAATGCAAAAATTATTAGGATAGCACAGGTGCAACCAAATTCTAACTTTCTAGACAAGGTTACAAATTTTCTAGGCGGTTTAGCTGGTGGGAACAACGCAGAAACGTCGACCGAACAAGTGCAGAATTCAAGGATAGATGCATTAGCCTTTGCAGAGCTTACGGATGCAGTGTTATCAAATTATGGTAAAGCATACAATGTCGGATTTGATATGACAAACATGTCAAACATGGTAATGGCGTCTAGCAACGCAAGCTCTGGTCCTATGTTCATGAACAGTACTGTTAAAACTAACAACTCTGATACCGGGAGCACAAATTTGAGTACGAACATGAACATGAACAACATGAACAACATGAACATGAACATGAATTCTATGAATAATTCATCCAGTAATATTCCCGGAAACAAGGGCAAAATGGACAATGGATACCAATTGATTCACATTGCGGACTATCAGTCTGCCCAAGCGCTGGCAAAAAAGGGATATGCTTTCTTTAACTCCGATCTCAGACATATGGCAAATAATAATAAAGTAGTTTTTGTCAATAACTTGGAAAAAGGTCTAGTGCACCTAAATAATTCAATTGCAAACAAGGTATCACCTATTGAAATTATGATGATAGTACATACGGAAATTCATCCTAACTTATTGGAAGCATTTAATTTGGAATTGCGCAAATAAAAAAATAACTTGTCTTCAAATGAAGCATAATTAATTCGATAATTTGCAAATAGACTTAATTCTTTAATTCAGGTACTTTCTTTCTTTTCCATATAAATCCCAAGTTCCTTTAAAGTGGTAACAACTGTCGGAATGTCTAAGTCAACTTGCATGGATATGAATTCTACATCGATGTTAGATGCGTACAAGTTTACAATGGCATCCTTTTTATCTTGTGGTACCATTTTGTATCAATATTGAACCTATGCACGTAACTTCGGCATTGTTTAATAGAGTTTCGGACTCTCAAGTAACTTAGTTCAGTAATGCTTATCAATATTATTACGTCAAAGCGATCCACTTTTAGGCAAATTATCTATGTGATACCAACTTGGAATCATCAAGCGATTTGGATACCTTAGGGTATAAGTTGTTTAACTAGCGCTAAATAGAAATATTATGGATTTCCTGAGCTTTGCCTTGCAAGAACAAATCCGTGCAAGAGTAGGTAAAACTCTTGAAGATGGAATTCAGCTTAATATGTCCACCGAAGAATCGAAAAAATTCCTAAGGAGACATGTCAACACCAAAACAAACCTTGTAATTTTGATAATAGACATTAACAATTCAACGCAAATGAGTCTTACCTTACCAGAATTTAAGTTCGCTCAAATATTACAAACGTTTGCACAGGAGGTAAGCATTGTCGTGTCTGGTTATGGTGGTTTTGTTTTTAAATATGAGGGGGATGCAGTAATCGTAATTTTTCCAGCAGACTACGATGAAATCAAGGCTTGCAAAAATGCGTTAAATTGTTCGAGCGCCGTTCTTGAAATTGTAAACAATGGCATCAATCCTATTTTTAGGAAAAATGACTTGCCGGAAATTGACAGGCATGGCAAG
>DAIRDV010000032.1:7169-7876 GCA_036795955.1 Nitrososphaeraceae archaeon
AATTACCGTAAGGACAGGATTAGCTTTTGGACCAGCCTTGGTAGTACTTTATGGACAAAGTTTAGAGAAGGCCCATATTGATATAACGGGTTCCAGTATCAGTCTAGCGGCCAAGATAGCCTCTATATCCAAACCAAATCAGATTTTGGTAGGGGAGCATTTATACAATATCATGGTATCTTCTAATGATAAAGGTTCCTTAAACAAGATAAAGTTCAATGAGGTACGGTTGGACCCGATAAAATGGAAATACCTGTCTCAATCTGATCCTCAGAGTTTATACCATGTTTATGAATATTCCATAAATTAAGTCTATTAAACAACTGGTAAATCCTGATTTCCCTCTGCTTTAGGATATGATTAAACATTACCAAAATCATCATTAAGTCAGGTGCGCCATCTACTGATTTTTGAAAAGCTATTGTTGATTCTATTTTCAAGTATTTTTTTTCTTTGGCAAGTTTGATAATCACAAAAATAATTCGAATGTGTGACAACTGCACTGGTTACTGGAAAAAGTATAACCCCTTGAATTCTGTTAATTTGCAATAATGTTTTCTAATTTCCGAGCAGGATGAATGCTATCTTTACCAAGTAAAATAATTTGCCTTGACTAAATTTTTTCCCAATTCTACTTTCCAAATAAAATTTCTAATAAAGCAAACGCGAAAGATGAATATAGAAAAAGTATTGCAGGTAGTTATATC
>DAIRDV010000033.1:0-7791 GCA_036795955.1 Nitrososphaeraceae archaeon
TGTGAAGCGATGCCTGACAGGGGATATGATTTCGGACATTGGTCTGTAACAAATAACACAAAGGAAAATCCAGTAATTTTTAATGTTACTGGATATGAAACTATTACTGCGAATTTCAAGGGAGCAATTCTGACTGAAACATTTATAGTACTAACTTCTGTGATAATAGGACTTGTTTCAACAATCGGTGGTTGGTTCTACAGACAGAAATCTAGGCGATCCTTTAAAAGAAATCTAACAAATATAGACTATACATACGAAATGTTGTCAAAAAACAACAAGGAAGAATGCATAAAACAACTAGAACAAATCCAAAGGGATTTGAATTTTTTGCATCGGAAGGGAAAAATTAATGAATCACAATTAGAATTCTTGGAGAAGAGAATTAACTGGTACATTAGTCGAGTTAATTCTTGAAATAAGAGCCATCGATGATAGTTAGAGAATTGTACTAGCAAAATAAGACAATATAGTGATAAAGTGGAATCAATAAATACTCCGAATCACTTAATGATGCCTATTCAGAGTCAAGGTTGTTATGCGAAAAAAGGAATCAAATTCAAACAAAGAAAGAATATTTCGATTTATACAAACAAATCCAGGTTGCTATCTACGGCAGATTAGAAACGAATTGGATTTATCAATGGGCTCAGTACAGTATCACTCATATCAGCTTCAAAAAGGTGGCAAGATTACTTCAACAAGGCAGGGTCTCTATAAGTTACACTTTCAATCTGGCGCTTTTCAAGAGAATGAGAAGACTCTTCTTCAAGTATTAAACCAAGAAACCCCTCGAGAAATAATTCTATTTATCGTTGACCAAAGATATCCCACACAAACAGATATAGTTAAAAAATTGGGTATCTCGGCACCTTCTATAAATTGGCACGTAAGGCGTTTGATTGATTTAAATCTAATAGACGAAGTGAGGGATGGAAAGTTCAAGAGATACAAGCTCCGTGATAATTCAATAGATTCAAGATACATAGTTGAACTTTTAAAGAAACACCATCCCAATCTTTGGAGTAAATGGAGCAGCAGACTGGTTGAAATGTTCCTGTCATTATCTGAAGCTGAAGAAAATACCTAGCGGTAGTGAGTAATTTGGAATCTTTTATTCTTGAGAATGGATTATTTGAGATAGTAGAAAGCATACTGTACGTAGTCGGCACCATCTTTGCCGCTATATTGATAGCTCTGTCTATTTCTGCTTACAGAAGCACACATTTAAGAAAACTCATATACGCTATTATTGCATTTTTTCTTTTTGGTATATTTCTATTTTATGAGTACCTTGAACATAGCATAGCACTTGACAATCCATTTACCGACATCGTTTTACCCTCAATGGCTCTGTCTATCCTAGTACTATTCTTTTTGGCTATAATAAACAAGAGATAACCCATTGCAATTAGTTAACATCATGAGTATCCAAGAACATATCGGCTAAATTGCTCAAGTCATTTCCCAATGAATCTGTTGATAACATTCAGAGCACATTTCTAAATTGTCGGTATGATCACAAGTATATGTAACCTTTGTATCATTATTGCATCTGCTGCACTTTTGCATTACTTTAATTGATTCATAAAGGAATTTAACCTTTTGGCAATTAGCTCTAGATGGGATGTAGGATTGACTCTTGGTAACGGCCAACAATAACGTCAGCTTCCCCTAAGCAGTAACATATTTTATATGAAAAATTGCAGAAATCCAAGGATAAGATCAATCGATAGTTATTCAAATATCACCCATACACCGGGTCTAATTCGAAGTCACAAATATTTCCAATTTAACAGAGAAAAAAATACCTTGCGATATCATGAAATATATTGTATCTAATCTAATGATGCTGTATTGAAGTATATTTTTACGTCTATCATATGCATAGTCACATTCATAATAATCGGTGTAATACTTTCACCAAAAATAGGATATCAGAACCAGGGAGTCATTCATTTTGACGAAGGAATTTCGTCTGTTCTCTTTAATTCACATTCCGCTATGATGGACCACTTTATGGTACTTTTGTCAACATATGGGCGAGAAATAGTTTGGGCAGCAGTAATTGTGTTTATGAGTATTTTTGTAGGGTGGAAAGGGAAAAAAATTGCTGTTATCATGGTAATTTCTTTTTTGATAATTATGCCTCTAAACTCATTATTCAAGTATCTTTTTGAACGACCTCGACCCTCGATTGAAATGCAGGGACTTGATATTCTTCCAAAGAATGATTTTGCGTATCCTTCGGGTCACGCTTCTATTGTCAGTAGCGGTGCAGTGATTTTGTTTTTATTGTATAGAAAGGAGAAGGAGCTATTATTTTCCTTAATATTGGCAACCGAAGCAGCATTGGTATGTATTTCGAGGATTTACGTAGGAGATCATTTTTTCTTTGACGTAGTAGGAGGTATTTTGCTCGGTGTTGGAATTTCGCTTTTATCAATTTCATTTTCAAGGTATCTTGATCCTGCAATTGTTAGAGTGAGCAAATATTTTGATAAGACTCCATGATATGAAGCCATTATCTTGAAAAGGGCTTCCCCTGAAATATACCGTCACTTACCCATTTCATGAATTTTTTATCAGATAGAGAGCCTTTCTTTTGAATTGAATTTTTAGCGTCCATTCCAATCACATATCTAAATTCGGGACTCTTAGAATTCAATGCATCAAGTATGGTATTTGCTACTTGACTGCTAGAAGTAGGGCTATTTTTCATTGCAGTTTTTAGGAATGAAACTCTTTTTTTCATTAATTCATAGTATGGCGAACTGGTATCAAGGCCATTTATCTTCAGGTTGTTAAAAAAATTAGTTTGTACGACTCCCGGTTCAATTACAATAATCTTTATGCCAAATTCCGCTAATTCATATGAAATCGATTCAGAAAGTCCTTCTATAGCAAATTTGCTTGACACATATGCAGCGTTAAGGGGAACTCCAAATCTCCCAACCATTGAACTAATGTTGACAATGGTTCCATTTCCTTGTTTCCTCATTATAGGAACTATTTCCTTAATAAGTCTGATTACTCCGAAAAAATTGGTCTCAAACTGTAGCTTGACATCCTCAGTTGTAATATCTTCAATCGGTCCGAACATACCGTAACCAGCGTTGTTAATTAGAACGTCGATTTTTCTTGAATCGTAAAGAATGTCTCGAATAGCATTTTGAATAGACTCTGAATCGTTTACGTCAAGAAGTATTATTTTCAGAGGGATTTTTTCTTTATCTATAACCTCTTGAATTTTTTTGGCTTTAGACAAATTTCTCACGGTACCATATACCTTAAAGTTGTTGCGAGCCAGTAAGAGGCAAGTAGAATATCCAATTCCAGATGAACATCCGGTAACCAGGGCCGTTTTATTACGATTCATACTTTAGGTTAAAGACATTGATTAAAAAATTTTCGGAAAACTAAATGCGTGGCTAAAATAAGTAAAAATGAATTTAGTAATTTAATTATACTACTTAAGACCAAATCTCAATGTGCAGCTAATACCAAAACTAGAAATAAAATCTTTCTCTAATATCATTTCTTTTCTCAATGAAGAAAAAGTTGGTAGAGTTGCATCTATTGATGAAAATGGCTATCCGCAGATAATACCAATGAATTTTGTGTATGTTAAGAACAAGAATAATCAGAATGATACTCAGTCAGATACTAAAAATTTTGGTTCAATATATATGCACTCTTACCCCATAGGAGAAAAAATTCAAAACATCAAAAGAAACTCAAGGGTAGGATTTGAGGTTGATTCTTACGTTTGTTTCTTGCCATCGTATTATTTTCATCCTACCGATGCTTCACAGGCTGATACCCTGTATATTAGCGTAGTTATCAAAGGTACGGCATCTGTGATTCAAGATAATGATGAAAAAGCAATTGCTTTGAACGCATTAATGGCGAAATACCAAACAGAGGGAGGCTATGAATCTCTTTCCTCAAATATGGGATCAGTCAAAGAAGTTGCGGTTTTGAAAGTTGTACCGACTGACCTCCGTGGTAAGTATAAGATAGGACAACATTGGATACCAAAATATAGGCTACACATGGCGAGGAACATTGTGGAAAGAGAAAGGGAGGCTGATGCCAAAAGAATCTTGAAAATAATGGGTATCGAAATGACGGAAGAAGGTGGCCTCAAAGTAGTTAAAGAACCCATTATGTAGTAAATATTCTATATTAAGATAATTATTAATATACGACTGATATAAAATTGAATCAAATATTCGAATAATTGCGAGAATTCCAGGGTTTTGATATTTATTAATAAATGAAATATCCTCTTTATCCCTATTACAAATATACGAGAGTTATCATCATCTCCTACTACGCATTTTGCAACTTGAAATAATCTCATAAATTTTATCTAAATATAAGTTACCCAGATTGACGGTAAATATATAACTAAAAAAGACGTATTATAATGTGAATGCACTCAACCGAAAATGAAGATCCATTTGTCAAGATAGCCAATCTAATAGGCGGGGAAGAATATCATAAAGTTGCAAGGGCTCTACTGAATACAGAAGATGCTACTGATGAAGAGATAGCCGGAGCCACGGGAATGCGAATTAACATAATCAGAAAGGTGTTGTATGATATGTTTGGTAAAGCACTAATTACTGGTATTCGAGTCAAGGACGAAAAAAAAGGATGGTTCGTATATCGGTGGAGAGCAAAGCGAGATCAAGCAGAAAACTTTATAGAAAATCAAAAAAAGAAGATTCTAGACCGGCTTCAGAAACGATTGGAATATGAAGAATCCTCGGAATTTTACCATTGTGGAAGTACAAACTGTCCAAGAATAAAATTCGATTACGCGATGGAATTATTCTTCAAGTGTCCAAATTGCAAAAATTCCCTGAATATGGTAAACAATGAAAAAGTTAAAGATGCTTTAAGATACAAGATAGAACAGATTTTGTTGGACATTAGCTCTAAGGAAGAAGTATCATCATAACCTATAAACTAAGACAATTTCTTTTTTGTCTTGAATACTAGATCTTACTAGATTCATTTTAATTGCATCATGTATGTAGGAAATTCCTACACCTTCAACTAATGTCTTTGCATCTCTTCCACCGACTACTATCGGTGCGATAGTAACTATTAATTCGTTGACAAGACCTAATTTTAAGACAGACCAGTTAATTTCTCCTCCACCCTCTACGAGTACCTTTTTGAAACCTAACTTTTCTAAGTGTTGGAATAAATTTATGATATTCACTTTTTTACCGCCTATGACTAATACCTTGGCACCTTTCTTTTCTATTTCTTTAACTTTCTGTAAAGAAGCATCACGCGTTACGGCCACAAATGTTGGAATTTTCTTTGATGACCTCATAATTCTAGAATCTAGTGGAATTCTTGCTTTTGAATCAATGATAATTCTTGCAGGATTCTTTACAGTTTTGGCATATCTTACATTTAACATGGGATCGTCTTTCAAGACGGTTGATATCCCAATCACAATACAATCAACAGTAGATCTTAATTTATGGACCCGTATCCAATCAATTTTAGAAGAAATTGATGAATCATATTTCCTAGTAGTAATCTTGCCATCTATTGACATTGCTGCGTTAAGGATTACATACAACCAAATTCATCTCCGTCTATAAATTTACCATTTATCATAACATTAAGAATAGAGTTTGCATTTGCCCTATGAATTACGGAAACATGAGGGTCGTGCATAGGTGAAATATCCAAATTATTTTTATCGATAAATAGAATATCAGCTGACTTGCCAGTCATTATGGCACCAGAATTTATGTGGAGTATCTTTGCTCCATTTACTGTTGCCATTTTCAAGATCTCTCTTGCAGGAATTGGTTGATCTGCCAATGTCCTGGATAGCTTCCAGACATAATCTAATTCACGGAACATGTCCGGAGAATTAATCATAATATTATCAGTACCAATACCAACACAACATCCTGAACTTAACATCTTGGCAATTCTTGGAATTCCAACTCCAAGTGTGCCATTTGCTCTAGGACAAACAACAATTCCAATTTTTTTCCTTGCAACAAGTTCAATATCATTATCAGATGCATGTGTTAGGTGCACTATAAAATTTGGCAAAAGTTTTGATACTATTCTTTGAATCTCGGTTTTCCCTGTTATATCAATTGATTTCTTTGTTGTTTCAATGGATTCAGCAGCATGGATACCTATCAAAAATTTTTTTTTCAAAGAATTTTTACGGATCAATTTTCCATACTCATTTAATGAATTATCTGTGTTCTCATTAGCCCCGCTTATGCCTAATCCATCACTTTTATTTGCAATCTTAGAAACAAGATCTATCACGTCTTGTGGCAACTTTGGATTTTTGACAAAATCTTTAGATATGTCCTGATAAAATTCTGGTCTGCCCAAAACAGTAGCTTTTATCGATAAGCCTGATATTGCATCTCTAAGTTGCTCTATTCCTTCAAGACTACCTTCTCTGAAATCTGCAAATGCAATTATTCCATTTCTCATCATTGACATTGCAGAACTTCTCATAAATTTTACTAAATGCGTCCTTTTGCTTTTTCGCAAGATCTTATTTTTGATACCATGAATAGGATGGATTCTTGCCTCAAAGGCCGAGTCAACTCCAATGTCCTTTCCGAGGGAATCACCAATGTGTGTGTGAGCATTGATAAATCCTGGAATTGCTAATATTCCTTCTCCATCGTACATTCTTCCATCGGACCTTCCCTTATAATCACCTATACCAACACTTTCAATTTTTCCATCTTCCACTACTACATATCCTTTATCAACGTATTCAAGATTTTCACCAATGAATAGACTGATGTTACTAAATATCAGTGCCATTCTAGTTCATATACTGGTTGAAGTATGCCTTTATCTCTAAGACTTCGGATTTTGTCCAGGGCCTCTGTTGCAGCTTGCACTGCTTTTCTACCGGTAGCGGCTTTACCTATTCCACAGTTTAGCTTGATGTTTTGAGAATCTTGGATTTTTTTAATAATTTCAGCTACTTTCTCTTTAGAAACTGTATTAGAAATAACCATAAAGTTATCACCACCGAGAAAAAATGTCATAGATTTTTGCTCAATAAACATTTCAATAATCATTGAAAACATCGACATAATTCTTGCCGTAATTTCATAAGGTGAGAGCATATTACTAACTTTAGTGGAATTATCCACGTCGATGTGTAACACTTGAGCGAACATATCCATCGGTAAATTCTCTGAATTATTATACATAAATTGGATTTGTTCACTTGCATATACCAGCTTACTTTTTTTTACCAAATTATTGTTTTTACGTGAACTGTGTGCAGCAATGTTTGCATCCAAAGGAGTTTCACCTATTCCGATTGTCATTGAAATCTCTATACCTTTGTACATGTCATTAATTTCTTGCTCAATAAACAAGTGATCATCAATTGATAATCCATTAGTAATTGCAATCAGTTCATCAAATCTGTTAAAGTACAAGATACTATTCCTTTTGTTGAAAAGATTTTGCAAATCGCTATAGAATCTTGCTTGAAACATTTGTAACTGAGCTTCCCTATCGCTTCCCAATTTTAATGTCCATGGGCCATAACCTTCTATCTTTATTATGGTAATTTGAATTGTCATTATGAATTATCCCTTCTCACGCGGTCTTCCAATTCTAATAATCTCGTTACCATTTTATATGCTGCTTCTACGGCTCTCTTGGGGACAATTTTGGATCTTTGCTTGGCCTGTTTTAGTGTCATATCAGGACCTGTAATTCCGAGCGTGACTGGCTTTTGATACTTCAAAGAAA
>DAIRDV010000034.1:0-7785 GCA_036795955.1 Nitrososphaeraceae archaeon
TAATGTTATGATAAACAAATCTCCTGACAAATATGGCAAAAGGACAAATGAATCTGTTAAAATAACTTCAATTGACGGCCGTGATACCTATACGAATTCAATCAAAGGAGTTCCTCAGCACATAAAAGCAGCGATGCAATTTTCTGAGAACGGTAGAGAAATAAAAGCAGGTGACATTATCTCTTATGTAAAAACAAAGACTGCTGAAGGGGTAAAACCAGTTGAACTAGCAACCCATAAAGAAATAGATACTGAAAAATACCTAGAGGCGATGGAGACTACTTTTGACCAGCTATTGACAGCCCTGGACGTAAATTTCAAATCCATAATTGGTAAACCAAGACAAAGCAACCTGGATGAATTGTTCTGGTCAAATTAGAATTGTTATCATCACCAATTTATTTCAAAGATAAATATATCAAGATCCCATCATCAAATCGGCCAAATTGACAAATATTCTAGATCTTTTGGATTCTTACTTTATTACTCCAGAGAGGACTGAAGCTGGATGTTCCTTTGGTGATATCGATGCTAAAACTACATTTAATGAAGCAAATATTGTATTTTTCGGTATTCCATTAGAGCTAACAACATCATTTGGTAAGGGAACCAGTCTTGGTCCGCAAGCCATTAGGAGTACTTCTGCTCGTCAAATTGAAACATATGTTTATGATGAGAAAAAAGATATCAGGGATGTTGCGAAAATCTTTGACTTAGGGGATATCAAAATACCCCACGATAATGGTAATATTGATTCGATCTTTACCTATCTTGATGACAAAATTCCCGCCCTGGTAAGTGAACTTGAACGAACAAAAAAGAAGCCGTTTATGCTGGGAGGCGAACATACCATCACGTATTTTTGTTTCAAAGGTCTTTCTCAATGCAAGCCTTTATTGATTCACTTTGATGCGCATCGCGATTTAAAACCAGAGTACGAGGGATTGAAACTCTGCCATACTACTCCGTTCTATAGGCTCATAGATGAAGGTTACATCAATGGTGAAAATATAATACAAATCGGTATCAGACAGACCGACGAGGAAGAAAATAAGATTGCAGAAAAAAAAGGTATTGTTACATTTGATCCATGGGAAATAAAAAACAATATAGATAATGTAACTAAATATATCGCAAACGCTACTTCTAATAGAAACGTCTACATCTCGTTTGATATAGATGTTTACGATTTGCCTTATGTTCCCTGCACAGGAACACCAGAGCCATTTGGATTGGATCCATTTGAAATACTAAAGATAATTAAAAGCATTGACGATTCAGCAAACTTGGTAGGAATGGACCTGGTGGAAGTTTCGCTTAAAAATGGTGATTACAGAGAGGGAGCACTTGCTACACAAACTCTTCTGAGAATAATTCCTAGAAAATATGTCTAGCTTAGCTTTTTATTTTTGAATAGATGGGCATTTGCATTTTCAGATTCTATATTTCTGATTAATTAGCCCCATCTTGCTCTTTCGTTTTCTCTATCTTCCTTGGTTGCCTTTTTCCATTCTTTGTAATGTGGCCTGCACAAATAGACTCTCTTGTTTGACGTATTTACTTGCAGATCTGAAGCCATACTTGCCTTACTTCCACTAATGGACCTTTCAGCTGGATTTTCGCAACCACTTACGCTACACCTTTCGCCTTTGTCTACTCTTCCCATTTGAAAGGGATCTAGTTACGAAATATAAAAACATTAGAGTCAATAGCCTATTAGGCGTGATTGCTACATCCAATCAAGCCATGATTATAGGTCGTTTGGACAGGTAGCTGGGCAAATTTAGCGGCAGAAATGGCTTGTCTGAAACTTGAATCTTTATGTTTTTAATCAGATCTTCTAGGATGATACCATATTGAGACTTTGATGATCTTTCTCTAACCATCAATTCTCCACCATCTACTTCTTTATCTCCAACCACAATAATGAAATGAATCCACTCAGATTCGGCATCTCGGATTTTTTTTGCTACCGAAAGTTCTCTATCATCAATGTCTGCCCTGATATTACTTGTGTCCAATTGACTTAAAATTTTTTGGCTGAATTCTAAATGCTTTGATGCAACCGGAATAATCCTCACCTGTGTATGTGATAACCACAATGGCAAGGCCGGGACTTTACCCCTTGTAGCATCCCTGTCGGATTTTTCTAGTAATGCAAATATTACACGCTCAACTGCACCACTCGGAGAATTATGCAAAATAATTGGATATTTTTTCTCACCATCAGTGTCAACAAATTCAATGTTGTATCTTTCGCCATTCTCAACGTCTATTTGGTCTGTCGACAATGCAGCAGCTTTTCCCATGCTGTCTACGAAATTAAATTCCCATTTTACAATAAAATAAAAGAATCTTTCTTTCCAAATTTCTACAAGAATTGGTTTCTTCATTCTTGCCGCAAATTTTTTTATGAACTCTTTATTTTGTTCATAGAAATCTGAAGTAAATCGAATAACCATATCCACATCGTCTTTTGGTGAGATACCAAGACCTTCCATTACGTTTAGTGATAATTCAAATCTCTTCACAAACTCTTCTTTTGCCTGGTCAATATCTTTGCAAAATGCATGACAATCTGGCATGCTAAACGCTCTAAGTCTTCTTAGACCTACCAGCTCTCCGCTCTTTTCTCTTCTAAATGAATATCTCGTTAATTCATAGAGCTTTAACGGCAATTGTTTGTATGAAATTTGAAAATCTTTGGCCATTAGAAATTGACCAAAACATGCAGCAAACCTTAGGAAAAGTTGTTTGTTGTCTGACTGTATGCTATATTGTCTTGCCGGAAATCTGTTAAAATAACTGTGAATAGAAGGATGATTGGAATCATACATTACCGGTGTTTCAACTTCTATTCCCCCATATTCGTGTATCATTTTAGTAACATACGTCTCTATCAAAGATTTCATTAAACGTCCTTTCGGATAGTATCGCATATTTCCTCCGTCTGAGGAAGGTTCGTAGTCGGCTAGTGCTAGTCTTTTCATAAGTTTTACATGAGGCGGTATTTCAGATACTGTTCTCTTTTTTGATAACTCATAATCGGCTAATTTGCTAAAGGCATTTTTCTTGTCAAAACTATATTCACCTATTGGGATCATATTTCCCTCCGTTTCTAATACATAAAATGTCGAGTTGATAGAATCTTCTGATTTTAATGCAACTGATTCAGTATCAGCTCCGGTAACTTTATTTTTGACTCCGTCAGAATTTTTTTGGATTGTTTTTGCATGTTCTGCTAGAGGATGCCCCTTTATTTTTACATTAAATGACTTTGTCCAACCAAACGGCGCTCTATTTACTATGCTAAATAGACCTTTTGCCTTTTTTTCGACAGAAATTATGAGTGCCTGCGCCACTACGGGGTTAGCCAGGTCAGAGCTGAGGTGAGCATATGGATATACTAGAATATTATCGCATTTTATCGTCTCGCTATAAGTTTTTAGTTCCTTACAAACATCATCAATTATCGACTCATCATCGTCTTTTTCAACCGCAATTAATGCCACTATGACATCATTAATTTTTTTACTAGATGTTGAAGGAATTTCTTCTGCTGAATCTATCTCCTTTGATATTGGTTGATATTCTATAAAATCAGAGTGTAACAAAAGTATACGCATTTAATGACGTGAAATAAACCTAAATGCTCAAATAAAATGTTTGGGAAAAATTTGATAATGCTAATAGTTGGATCTAAGTTCGATAAAGCGTGTTTCTGGGCTCAATCTTAAATTGGTATACGGATATTTATTGAGGTCAATTCCTCCCGTAAAGTTTTGCTCAAATCTGGCTAGATTATGGGTGGCGTTGTAGGCCAAATTTAATCTTGATGTATTATCTCCGTTGAGGATTTTGACAAATCCACTGTCAATTATCATCATGTATTTGTCCGTCTTAAATGGAGTCTTGCTGTAAAAGTTCTTGGCATCAAATGTTTTGTTGAAAACAAATTCTGGAATCCAGAAATACTGAGGATTGCCAATTAATGTTACCTTGTTTGCAGGGTTTAGCGCAGAAGAATTGGTATTGCCGTCAGGTAAATTAGTAAGAACAAAGGCAAGAGCCTGATAATAGGTTGTATTTATGTTCAAAGTAATCAACATGGTTATGCTGCAGATACCAAATATTCCGATTACCGCTATTCTAATGTACGGTAGCATGTTTTTCACTCTAATGTTTGAAATATTCTTTCCGATTTTTTCAATCATGTTTGCTCCTGCAACGCAAAATGGCGGCAATAAGAGAATCAAATGAAATGAAGAAACATAACCTATTGCCTGTAGGAATACAAATACAGGAATTGCCCACATCAAAATAAAGTAGTCTTTTTTAATGGCGGCATATACCAGACCACCCATTCCCAATACGAAAAGCACAGGGTCTATCTCAAAAAATGTATTTATGGTATTTATCAATGGCCTGTCTCTGCTAACTTGGTAACGAACACCATTAATCCAATCATCCCAATCTCCAGTTAGCATGGCGTGAAGCGGCCACATCATTGGAACCAAAAGAACTGGAATTAACCAAACTACCATGTATCTCTTTTTCCTGGTAATGGCGTATATCATAACGATTCCAAGTGGAATTATTGTAAATGCAGGTATCTTTGTAAAAATACCTAGTCCTAGAAAAATTCCGGAAATTATGAGCGTAAACTTGGCATATTGGAATTGATGGTCTGCAACAGGCTTGTTCTTTTCTGGTTGCGTTTGTGTTTGTAGCTGCTGCTGGTGAGACGTTGTTTGTTGGTGTCCTCGCCCAAGATTTAGAATAAGCAGTATTGACGTTAAAATAAAAGGCAGCTGAATTGACTCGAGGAATATTCTCCTAGTAAGCCAGGTAAATGGCATGACAGCAAACAATACAGAGGCAATAATTGCGACATTTCTGCCATACCTATATTCTGTGATTCGATACAACAGAAAAGTATCAGCTACTGCCAATATCCCCATAATTACACGGGGGATTAGGTATAGTTGCTCAACAGGATTACTATTACCTATCACTTCTACGCTAGGGTAATTGATAATGCTAAAAATACCTGCAAGAAACATCTGCCCAAAATATGGGGCACGATATCTGTCCTGAGGTTGTAATCCCTGACCTGTTTCAGTGGAAATTGACTTTCTTAGGTAATGCCCCTCATCCGTATGTAAAGAGGGAAATCCTGTAGGATTCCAAAGATGAGTGTAAGTAGAAAGAACTAGGGGAATTAGGATAAATATTAACGACCGCAGTTTGGTTCCTTCTCTTAATCGTAATTGCAAATTCAATTAGCTTCTTTATCGTTAATTATGGCATTTATGCATGAATTAAACCTTATGGAAACTGCTCTACATGGCTAGACCTGGGTCAAAGCCAACTAAAAATCAAATAAAAATATTTTCTTTCTCTGTTCCTTTTGTCAGTTTGTGCCTTTGTTACCATGAAGAAGAGGTTTGACGCTTGAGGCTTGAGGCATGATTGTCACAAGCAAATTAGCTTATTTGGATCCTTTACCAGATTTGACTGATTGAATTGCATTTTTGAGAATGTCAAAATACTTTGTGGGAATCAAATTCCCGGTGGGATCACTTGTCACTAGATTAAAGTTCTCGACTCTATGTGGCCTAAAATTCCAATACCAAAATGCCCATCCATATGGATCAATTTGATTGAATTTCTTTAAAATCGCAGTAGTGTCTGAAGGAGTGATATCACTTTGTTCTGGATTTATCTCATAGACAAAGTCTCCCTCTTCGTTGATTACTTTATCTCTGTCCACGTTATTCCATTCTCCAATGTAAACAGGAACTCCTGAAAGATTTCCGGCTGCAATGAACATGTTGAGTCTTTCTTCTTGGTAGCTTCCCGGTGACGGAAGCCCATATATACTAAATTTGAATATAGTGTTTGTCTTATTTGCAGGTGTCATTTTTGCAAGATTTGTTGCGTTAACTCCTATGTTACTTTTCAGATCAACAGGAATACTCATACTGTATACTATAGCTTTTTTCGTTACCTTTCTTAACTCATCAGCCAAAAATGTATTGTATTTTCCTACTTTATCCCATTGATCTACGCTGTGCACCTGTGGTTCACTTAATATTTCATAACCTACAGTACTAGGATGACTATCAACAGTACTGACTACTTTCTTTAAGAATTGAGATTGCAAAGTCCATCCGTCAGTACCATTTACGTCTGTTATTTCTTTATTCCACCAGTGCGTCCACCATGCTATTGCTGACGGATATTTAGGACCTCCTCCGCTTCCATATGCATACTCTGAATTATTTTGAAACAAAAAATTTGGAAATCCTGTTCCTCTTTGAGGATTAAGCCAGGATGAAGTATGGAACTGATGATTATCATAAATTATTTTCAAACCATATTTGTCAGCAAGAGTTGCTGCAAATTTCAATTCATTAATGAACGCAGTAGGATTCTTCACATAAGATTCCCAATAATACACGTACCTGATGTGGTTCATTCCACCATCTTTTATTATCTTAAAACTCTGATCATAGTAGTTATCAGGGAAGGGATTCTTAAAATCACGTGTTTGAGGTAAACTTGTGTAGTAGCCTAACATATTTACTCCAATCAATTGTTGAGAGTTTGTCCCCTGAGCATACGCTGGATTTGAATTAAAGTTTAGGTTAGGATTTAGACTAGATATTGTTGCAACATTTAGAATTAATAAAAAAACAAATGAAATCCCAAAAGTAGACAATTTCATTAAAAAATGAAAAACTTTGCTCCCAATATAAATTTAAGAGTAAAGTTTCGGGTATTAAGAATGAGTTTCTCTAGCACCAGAAACTAGTTGTCTTGTGGTAGTTAGATCTTCTATCTTTTTGTTAATATTTAATACCACTTCTAGCAAATCTGGTTCAATCCTATTTTCCTTTATGAATGAGGCTAGTGCCTGAGTGTCTTTTGGAAGACACATTCCATCAAAGGGTCTACCAAATTCAGTACCATACTTGCCAATTCTCTTGTCCAAAGATACACCCAAACTTACAACTTTGTCATCTATTCCCAAGTGTTTGCAAATCAAACCTACTTCATTGAAAAATGAAATCTTTAATGACAAAAAGCAATTAGATGCATACTTGATTAGCTCTGCTGCCTCAAATGATGTATTGATTATGTGTTTTGTTAATGGTTGGTATAATTCGACCAATAATTTTGTCAAATCATTACCGCCTTCCTCTCCGATAATTACTCTATCTGGCTTGAAAAAGTCATCAAGCGCTGAATTTTGTCTCAGAAATTCTGGATTATATGCAATTTCATAGTCAACACCTCTCTTTTTTGTGCAATTCTTTTCAAGATAATTTAACACTACACTGCGCATAGTACCAGGCAACATGGTGCTTCTGAAAACCAGCAAATGGCGCTTGGTTGTTGTATTTAGATAGTTTGCTAGCTGATATAGTGCAGAAAGTATCTGTGAAAGGTCCTGTTGCGAATTGTGAGTGGGAGTGTTTACACAAACAAATGCGATATCTGCTTGTGATAATGCGTCACCCAAATCGTCAGCTACATCGAATCCATTTGACTTTAATGTTCTCAGCCTTTCCTTTGAAATGTCATAGAAAACTACTTCGTGACCTAATTTGTGAAATCCCTGGCCCGTTGCACTTCCTACCACACCGGAACCAACAATGCTTATCTTACTCGTGCAAAATCCCTCTTTATTATAGGGGCATTATAATTAATCATATTTATATAATTCCTTTTGATTTTAGAGTAAGAACTATAGTAAGAATTAACAATAACCATGTTACG
>DAIRDV010000035.1:0-7499 GCA_036795955.1 Nitrososphaeraceae archaeon
TTTATCACAAGAATCAATTTAAATATTTTTGATATTCAAATTTGCGATTGGAATTAAGGTTGGTACTATTCAAGTCGAGTAGAAAAAATCCCCTAAATCATATTTAAAGAATGAATTTAGTTGTCTATTTCCATTCCCAAATTATACCTGAGGCTGTACCATTTGGCCAGTATTTGTATACGTAAAGACCAATAACATTATCAAGAAATCCGAGGCGACCTTCTGGATTACTTTCAAAAATCTGAATTCCTTTGTATGTCTCAATACCTTCATGGTCTGTTTTCCCCACATCATAGCCAGTGTAATTAGCCATTTCACCATCTATAGTAGTAAAATTTCCTTTTCCTATACTGCTAGAATTACTTTTATCCAAATGAGTAGTTACAAAAGTCCCAAGATCAGTAATATTTCCTGCACCATTCAAAATCCCAGTGGCACTAAAGGAATCTTGTGTTTGCATCGGATCCGTATTAACTGTTATCGAACCCACTTTTTTATGACTGGTTTCCTGATACATGGGCGAACCAAAAAATGATGTAAGATTATCGAAATTTTGGATTTTGGAAATATCACTAGCATTAGACGTGGATACTTGTTCCTTCATTAAGTTGAGGCCCTGGCCTAGAACATCGTTTGTAAGAATAGTAAATGAAGGGATCATTGCTCCTAACAATGTAACAGAAATTAACAGAAGATATCTGCCGATACCAATTTTCATTGTGACTACTTGTAGCTCGGTTTTTATATGTTTTTACTCCTTTTTCATACGAGCCCATGCTATTAGTGTAAAAATTTGAATCTAGTGGAATGGAGTTACCCTGGTAGAATCTCCTGTTAAAACTACTCTTTCTGGAAATAGGTTGGAATCAAGAGAGATATCTGAAAAATAATGAATCACAAAAAAGGTCTTTTTTATTAATAGAAATATCAGATATGAGAATAGATCAGGATAATGTAGATTATCATGAAACAATTTCTAAATATTGGTATCCTTTTTCATCCATTCTCTTTCTTCAAGATATCCAATTAGTTTTATCATCTGTTCAACTCTAACTTTTCCCCCAACTTCGGAATTACATAATTTATAATGTTCTAATAATTGTGAATGTTCTTTCTCAGAGAGGCTCCCCTTTCCCTCAATAAGATCAAAAAACAAATCCTCTTCTCCGGTATGTATACTTATGAATACCGAATACGCATTCAAGAATCTGGCCACTTTTTCTCTAGAATCAGTCCCGTCTTCCCAGGATACTAAACTTTGAACTAACATTTTTGCTATTCTTCTGCCTAATTCGTGTTCTATCAAGAATTTTCGTATCTCCTCAGAAAAGTTTTCTTTGTCGTTCATTTGTGGGAAATATGCCTTTTCTTCCTTACCATGGTGCAGTTTATCAACAAATTCCTGAATAAGCATTGATATTATTTTGATATCTTCCATTGGAATATCTGAGTTGTTGTATAAATGATCAGAACACTTCTTTGCTATCCTACCAAGCCGGTTTACTAGAACATGATCTTGCTTGAGGTTTTTTGTTGCATTCAAGACAATTCAGGATATTCGAAAAGATAATTGATTCAAAAATATGACTCTACTGAAACTGTATAATGAAGAAAAGATCATAGATTAGCCACGATCAGGTTCTTTATATTTTTTTAATTTTACATTTCAAATAATACTATACTTACTATTGGAATTTAGATTATTAAATTCCAAATTGAAAGTTGTGAAATTTTCAGTACCTCTTTTGGTAGCGTTCAACTTTTAAAATTTATGTCTAAATGCAAATGACTTGGTCTGTACAAATTTCTGCACAACAAGCTATTGTTAACCTAGCGGTAATAATAAATATCTATTTAAGTGGATAGTGATTTTCTATAATATATGAATGGTCAAAGGACAGGCAATAGTCAAGAAATTGACCCCACCGAATTAAAAAAGAAAATAGATAATCACGAGAATATTTTCATTCTGGATGTTAGAACACCCCAAGAATATGAATCTTGGAAATTGTCATACGATAATCATCAAAATCCTAAATTGATTCCTGTTGACAAATTGTTTACGAATGATTCTAACTTGCTCAAAGAGATACCAAAAGATAAAGAGATTGTTACACTTTGTGCTCATGGAAACAGATCCATGATGGCAGCAAGGTTACTTGATCAATTGGGATACAATGTTAAAAGTGTCAGAGGAGGAATGGCGGGATGGAATAAGGTATACGATGATGCAGAAATTGTAGTTCCTGATGAGGCTCCCTTTAGGATATGGCAAATCAGAAGAATATCTAAAGGATGTATGGGATACATTATATCTTCTAAAGACGATAGTCAAGCAATAGTAATAGATCCAAGTCGTGAAATTTATGAAGCTTTTCTAAATGTTGCCAAGGAAAATGGATTGAAAATAATTAAAATAATTGATACTCATCAACATGCAGATCATGTATCAGGAGTAGCAAAGTTAGCTAAGGCAATAAATCTGCAAACTCATGAACAAGTAACGGCATATTTTAGTTCACTTGAAGAATACAATAGCGAAAATACTGAAATCAATATCAAGTATATTGAAAATGAAGAAAAAATTGAAATATCAAAGAAAATTTGGTTAAGAGCCATTCATACTCCGGGACATACAAATGGTAGCTTTTCTTTCTTGATAGAATATTTTGTCTCTGATTCTGATTCTGATAAAACTGATGGAAAGAGCAGTTCAGACAAACATACAGAGTATTCCTATTTGTTCACCGGAGATACGTTATTCATAGATGGTGTTGGGCGGCCTGACCTTAGAGAAGAAGCAAAAAAATACTCTGAAATGCTATACGAGAGTTATCATCAAACGATAGCTCAGTTACCAGACAATACTATGATACTTCCTGCACACTTTAATGCAAGCTCAATTAGTTTAAAGCACGCTGTCCCAATAGCCGACACGATTGGATCACTAAAGAAAAAAGTAAAACTTCTGTCCATGAACAAAGATGAATTTGTTCATTTAGTTACTGACACTTTGCCAACCAGACCGATGAACTACAAGACAATTATTGATATCAACAAAAGGATTCTAACATTTGACAATATGCAAATGCCCGATTTAGAGGCTGGCCCCAATTCGTGTGCAGTATCAATAGAACCAAAGTAAAATTGAATTCACCGATTTAATTTCTTTATATTGTGCCGAATCGAATTTATTTCATATTTCTTGGCACTACACTAAATTTTTGACTTGGAGAATCTATGTAATTTTCCTAGATCGTATAACGCGATTGGGGAATTTCGATGGGAATGTTGCAAGCATCACGCCGCTCAATTTAATTCACTATGTAGCGATACTGTATCTCGAATTACCTGTCATAGTGGGAATCATTATCCCTGAAGAATTGTTACTACCAGGAGCGGTTTGATTTTCTGGGTCTGATATCTCTTGTAGTCCTTTTTCTTTTAATACTTCATTGAGAATTTTCAGGTCGTAAAGTCCACTGAGATCGGGTTTCATTTTTCCGAGATAACCTATTTCAAATGCATCGTTTGCAGATTTGATGAGCGTTTCTTGCAAGGGATCATAAGTTAGCTCGAGTTTTGAGAAAGCTTCCTTTAGTTGATCATCTGGAATAGTTTGGCCCGTAAGTTTTTTTAGCTCAAAATTGAAAGTCTTCAAGGCTTCTTCTTTATGTGAATTTATCCATTGTGTTTCATTTACATGTGCTTCCAAAAACTTCTTTATTACATCAGGATTGTTTTTAAGATATTCGGGATTAACTATTATGTTTGCAGTAACAAATTTCTCTGCGGGCCATAGACTTCGTTCATCCAAAAATAATCTACCATTGCCTTCCTTGATTAGCTTTTCACCCCAGGGCTCAGGTACCCAAGCTCCATCGATTTCTTTCTTTAAGAACAGTGTCAAAATGTCAGGATTCTTTATGGGTAAAACTTCAACGTTTCCACCTTTGTCCTTTGTGTTGAATCCATTATCATGTAAATATTTTCTCAATGCTACGTCTTGAGTATTTCCAATTTGTGGGGACGCAAATTTCTTACCTGCAAAGTCTTTTGTGGACTGAATACCAGAATCATTTCTTACTATGAAGACTGCGCCACCACTTGCCACTCCAGATATAACTTTTAGAGCCTTACCTTCGGAAACAACATAACCATTGACCGTCGGATTTGGACCAATGTAAGCTGCATCGATTTGATTTGCCAAAAGGGCTTCTGTGGCGGATGGTCCAGCATTGAATGTTAAGGTCTTCAACTCTATATTATTTCCTAAAACTTTCTGAAAGTCTCCATTCCCTACTCCGATTAATGCTTGGGCATGATTAATATTCGGAAAGTATCCTAGTCTAAATATCTTTTTTTGAGCAAACTGCGCATACGTTGGATTTGAGAGAGGAGGTGTTATAATGAATGAGGCTATGAGTAATATAGTCATCACTGCAGTAATTTTTAATTTATTGTTCATATTTTCTATCTAATTCAAAGCATATTTGAATACTTGCAAATGTGCATAATTTTAATAAAATATGCATAAAATGCATAATTTCTTATAAGTTGATAATTTGAAGTACATAATTCAATATAGCAAAGTTGAAAAAACATATATGAAAAGGATTTTTCCAATCTTAAGGAAGTTGATATTATTAACTAGACAGACAAAATGTGTTACTCTCAAGAGTATTTGGATAAATTCTATCCGATTGCATACTTTTGAACGTTCATAACCATTCTGATTTAACAGGATAATACACCTTTCTTCTACTGTCATCCAAGCTATTTCGTTCAATAATAAAACCCTGATTCCTCAAGTCCTCAATTGCACTTTGAACTGTCCTTCTGGGTAATCGGGTAATACTAATTAAATCGCTTTGTTCTATTGGATGTTTTGTTTTAATTAGATAGTAGATAAACTTTGATGCAGGACTTCCACCTATTTCTTTTTGCGAGAAGCTCATGCCAAAAGATGATTTAGAAAGAAATCCACGCCGCTGGGTTTCTACTGAAGGAACATTATCAATTGTGATTTCAGCAAGGTTCACTCTTTGACCAAATTCTGCTATCAATGCAGATTGTTGTGATGCTAGTGGCGCTTCAAAAATAAAGGTATTGGGTGGATATTTTGAAGTAAGAGCCGCAACGTAATTCCAAATAATAGAACCATTCTGATCATAAATACCAACATTGATACCCTCGTTGGCTTCGAGAATAACTTTTTTTGAACCTAGCTTTATCGCATCATCAATCTTCAAAAGTGTGGTATCAATACCAATCTGGTGTCTTGGATCTTTTTTACCTATCTTCCAGTTGAGTTTCAAATCTGCAGAAAGTATGGAATCAGATATTCTTTTCTTTTTGTCTAGATCTAGGTCGATGCTGTTTTCACCAATTTCAATTATGTCAAAACCGATTCTGCTACATTCTGTTATGAACTTGTCAAGGGAATTTTCTGATATAGCATACTCTGTGAGCGTACTGCCGGTGGATACATCTATATCAAATTCATGGTAGTAAGAAATTCTCTTCTGCAGAAGATGATCAGTTATTAACAAAGGATAAGTATTGTATATTTTGATTTGATCAATGAATGCTGATAGAATTTCAAAGTTCTCTCTATCAAATGAATCAAGTTTATCCACCGTTAGTGTTAATCCCTCCTGACGCGGATTCTTATTGTCTACTCTGTCTTTGAACAGATCATCAAGCATACGATGTCTGTACAAAATTGCTTATATTGAATTTGCGATATGTAAAGCCAAATCAATGAGACATTATCTATTTCCCATCGGTATGCGAATTCAACTTTTTGATGCATATCCATGAACCAATATCTATGAGGATTCAAGTTGCAACTTGATTCAAATTTCCCGTGATTCGTGTTCCTAGAATAGGAATATGTGAAATCAGAATAATAAAATTTGAGTTTTCAAACACAATAACATTTATCAGACAATTGTGGCTCATATTAAAAGGAAATGTAGTAATAACCCTATTAGATGGCCTGTAAACTCATTTATCTTTGATTATTATTGATAAAGTATTCAAATAAGGCATGACTGATTGCCAATGCAGTGAAATATTTATTGTACCGTGATGATAATTCATCATGAGATTTTTAGTAAGAGCACAAATTTCGACCGACGCGGGTAATAGAATTGTAAAGAACCCAAAATTCATCCAAAATCTTGAGGATTACATCAAGAAAGTAAACGCTGAGGCTTCGTATTTTTTTGAAGCTGGAGGAGATAGAACTTTTGCCTTTATAGTGAATTTGGAAAGTGCTGACATGATACCCTCAGTAGCTGAGCCATTATTTCAGGAATTTGGAGCCAAGGTTGAATTTCATCCTGTAATGGTATTCGAGGATCTAAAAAAAGCACTGGAACAAGTAGGTTAGACTCAAAATACAATATGAATCAATTCTGTTTGATACCACTAATGATAACTATGGCAAAACAAAGGTCATCTCCATCCTTATTTTTTATTAATAGACTAATCTCGTTATTAATATTGGTATCGCATTAGTCATAACCAAGTCTATTCCATGAATTTTTCCCTCGGCTGGCTTTCAAGGGATGGAAAGCTGTTACTTGCAGCAAGGATTCTGAGGACATTTGGTTACGGATTCCTTAGTGTTATTATAGCCATTTATTTGAGGTTTTTGGGATTTGATGATGTGCATATAGGTCTCCTTTTAGGTTCGACCCTCGTGAATAGCGTAGTTTTTACATTATTTGCTAGTTTTTATGCAGATAGAATTGGGAGAAGAAAACTTCTAGTGATTTATGCTTCATTAATGTCTGTTTCTGGAGTAATATTCGCATTCACCGACAATTATTATTTATTAATTCTTGCTGCATTCATGGGAACGATAAATGTAACTGGATCTGAGACTGGTGCATTTCTAACAATTGAACAAGCAATTTTACCACAAACAATTAAGGATAAAAAAAAGATGAATACATTGTTTGCCCTTTATAATATGTTAGGAACGTTTGCAATGTCTGGTGGTATCTTACTTTCGGGATTACCATCACTCTTGCAGGAACAATATTCAGCACTAAGTAATGTCGAATCTATCAAAATACTATTCGGCTTGTATAGTACCGTTGGCCTTGTGGTAATGATTATTTACATTATGGTTTCAGGTGAAATTGAAATTAAGTCGAGTGTTAAAAGAACTGTAAAGCAAACGCTATCTCCAAAATCAAAACGGATTGTTGGGAAACTATCTGGACTGTTTGCAATTGATTCTTTCGCAGGTGGCTTCGTAATCCAAAGTGTAGTATCCCTTTGGTTCTTTACTAGATTTGGAGCTGATCTTACGACTTTGTCCTATATTTTTTCTGCAGCTGGTATACTAACGGCTTTCTCATATATTGCAGCAGCAAAGATTGCTGATAGAATAGGTCTTGTAAATACTATGGTATTTACACATATTCCGTCTAATCTTTTGCTTATCTTGGTAGCATTTGCACCGACTTTACAACTTGCTATAA
>DAIRDV010000036.1:0-7387 GCA_036795955.1 Nitrososphaeraceae archaeon
GACGATGAAGGCGGAGATGCCGCGATTGAATTCTATAAAAAAGCGTTTGGTGCAGAAGAACGTGGTCACATGAAAACTCCAGATGGTAAGACTGCACATGCTGAATTAAAAATCGGTGATTCTGTCTTCATGTTATCTGATGAATTTCCAGAGATGAAAAATCTCTCTCCAAAGTCACTTGGGGGTAGCCCCGTATCATTGTATATGTACGTAGCAGATGTTGATGCGACGTTTGAAAAAGCAGTTTCAGCCGGCGCGAAGGTTTTAGATCAGGTTACAGATCAATTTTGGGGTGACCGTCATGGTCGACTGGAAGACCCCTTCGGCCACCACTGGAATATAGCCACTCATGTAAAAGACCTTTCAGAAGAAGAAATGAAAAAAGCGGCAGAAGAGGCATTCTCCAGAATGTCAAAATAAACTTTCATAGGAATTAATTATTGAATACATATTTACTATTTTATGAGCTAGACCAATCCTCATTTTAATATCGATCTGGATAATACTATTAAAGTCGAACAATTATTTAATTTATCTTACTGCAAATAATCGAACCATTATAAGTTTAAGTTCCAAACTTCAATATCGATCAAAACATTTAAGGTATGTAAATAATTGCCTTCTACAAAGTTAGCTCTTAAAATACTTTTTTGAATTATTCATGATTAATAGAATGAGCAAGAATTTTGTCAAGGTTGCAGAAATTAAGGATATTGGACCTTCAAGCATGAAGGCAGTTGATGTAGAAGGAGAAAAAGTTTGCATCATTAATGCGGAGGGGAGTTATTTTGCCATAGGGAATGTCTGTACCCATGTTGGAGGTCCTTTAAATGAGGGCACCCTTGAAGGATATGAAGTTGAATGTCCTTGGCATGGTTCCAAATTTGATATTAGGTCGGGTAGTGTAACCAAACCCCCAGCAGTTCGAGCCGTTTCAAAATATGAGGTAAAGTTAGATGGTAATAACATACTAGTTAGAAAACAAAGATAAAAAAAACCGCACTATATGGCGGAAGTCTCAGTCAGCAAGTACCCTAAAGCTAAAGGAAATTTTTCTTTTGCAGAATTTGTTCCACTTGTGCAGTCATGTCTTGTCTTGTATGGATTAACTCTAATAATTTCACCCGAATCTATTACCCCATAATCCAAATGGTCCAGAGTGTCCAAATGGTCCTGACATTACTTTTCCAGGATAGCCCATGTGACCAAAAGAACTAATTTCTTTACCTTCTGACTTATATAGAACGTTACCGTTTCCCGCATCTATCAATATTGTATAGGATATCTGTTTGTTCGTATCAATTGCGAAATAAGTATATGTTAGATAACCCTGTGTGACTCCCAAATGTCCACCCACCACAGTCGCATTACTAAGCTGTTTCTGTGCGGTATCCGCTCCAGCTGAAAATGATATCTTAGCATTTTGTTTTAATATGTTCCCTATATTTTCTACAACATTTACTGAACCATTGATTTTAGGAATTGAACTATCATGTGCATTCATGTATTGCTTATGAAAGTTTGGGTTCATACTACCGTTAATAGCAACTTGTTGTCTATTTTGAGCCCATGTAGATGCTACAGATGATATCAATAATGCAGACAATAAAATTCCAGCTCCCACAATCACGTAAATAGTCATTGCTTTTTTGTTTGCTAATATTCCTAGTTTAGTCATAGAAATCAAATCTGGAAAGATGATATTAACTATTGTTTACCTATGACACGTAACTTAGTTACTTAACGGGCATATCATTTTCTTTTTTTTTGGTTGCAATGCACAGTAGGTATTAATATTTACATGATTGATACATTAGTTGATAATTATAATGCGGATTTTAACTCTATCTAGCGACTGTATTCATAATAGCCATTCTCACCAGTTCTGTTCGGGTATAATGTTTGGTTGGTCTGGAAATTACATTTATTGAAGCAACTTGGTCCACCAATATAGAGACAGAATCTACATCAGGAAGGATATACTCCTCAAGCTCTATGAAAATGGGGAGCTTAATCAAAGCAAGCTTATGAGTTATTGTGGATTGAACAATGTAAAACATAAGGTTATCCTAGATGATATGGTGAGGAAGGACATGATAATTAGAACGGAAGAGCGCTGGGGTAATAAAAGTATAATAAAATACAAAGTTTCAGAAAAAGGCAACGATATTCTGAAAGAAATTCTAGAGCCCTATGAATCGTTGTTTCCTAGGAGTGAGAAAGAAAATAACCATGATATCAGTCATTGAGGTGTTATTGACGAATGTGTCTACAAGTAACATAGTTACTGCATTGTTTATAATTGATCGGTTTTCAATCATAAAGTGATTAACTTTCATGAGTGATCCCAAGAAGACGGATGAAGATAAGAGTAGTAAAGTGTCCAGAGACAATCTGTTCCAAATAATGGATGGTATAATCCAGCAGCTTAACATCACGAAAAAGATGTTCATCATAATGATTGTTACTATAATGATTATTCCTCCATTGGCATTTGCTATTACTTTTGCCTTATTAGGGCCACCATTTCCGTTTGATAATTTTAGAATGCAACATGAAAATTTTGGTCCTCATCCATTTTTTGGTCACTATTTTGGCTTGGTGCGTTTTGTTCCATTTCTAATAGCCCTGATATGGCTAGGAATTGGCATAAGGCAATGGTTTGTTCTATCCGGTTGGACAAAAAAGTATGAACGCTATAAAGAATTGCAGAAAAAAATTGATGAGAAGTTGGATTACGATGAAAGTGATGATAATGAATCCAAATGATAACGTAAATAACTACAATTATAAAATATTGATAATAGTTTGGCAAAAATGAAATGGAATACCAATTCTGGTAAAATTGATAAACAAAAGCTAAACGACTCTACTTCTTTATCGAATATTGTTATTGATTTTTTGCGTAGCTAGTCATTCCTGTAAAGTCAATTGCAACACATTTCTCATCCCCAATTACCCATGCATTGTGACCAGGGGGAATGATTCCAACATCACCAGGCCCAAATTCTTCCTCTGTGCCATCATCCATAACTACTTTCATTCTTCCAGATACTACATATTGTGTGTGTGGTGCTTGACCACTGTTAGTTTTCGCTATTGGTTTTACGCATTTGTCCCAACTCCATCCGGGCTCGAATTCGGCTCTTCCTATCGTAACGTCACTGAATGTCGCGACCTCTACCTTACCCTTTTCAAACGTTCTTGTTTCATCCGGTGAAGTGTTAAGGTTTTTCTTAATTATTTTTGCCATTGATATTCAAGTCATACACGATTTGATAATTATTAAACATTTATCAAATTTATGATACCCAAATGAGAAAAAGTCCAAATATTCAATAGCTAAAAAAGCCTCACATGTTTGGTATCATCTTGTGAAAATCCGATTTGTTGTGAAAAAAACTATATTGCGTGATAAATATTAGAAGAAATGAAATGTCAAAATATGAAAAAACATTGGATTTAATATTCGGGAGGTGGAAGAGTCAGGTACTGTATGTGGGTGTAAAATTAGGTGTCTTTGATTGCGTAACATCGAATCCGAAATCTGTCTCTAATATTTCGGAGGAGTTGAATCTGGACAATAAATTGGCATATCGACTCTTGAGAGCACTTGGTTCTCTTGGGTTATTGAGGGAAGGTGCAAACCAAGATTTTTCAATTACAGAAGAAGGAGAATTTCTTAGAAGTGACAATCCACAGACATTAAGAGGAATAGCATTGCTGGAAGAGGGTCAAGAGCATTATGCACTTTGGAAGCATTTACATAATATGATTAAAGATGGGAAACAAAACGCTTTTCCACGCGAGTTTGGTAAAAAACTATTTGAATTTGCCGACTATAATCCTTCATATAGAAAAGTTTTCGACGAAGCTATGAGTAGTTATTCTAGTATTCAAACTAAATTGGTATCAGAAGCACTTGATAACTATGATTTTTCAAATGTAAATTCTGTATGTGATGTTGGTGGGGGCCAAGGACATTTGCTTTGTAGTCTACTTGTTAAATATCCTCAGCTCAATGGCATTGTATGTGAGTTAGAATCAGCTATAAAGAACAAGGAATTTTTATGGGCAACCAAAATGGGTTTAGAAGATAGATGCAAGTACATTGCCGGAAACATGTTTAATGAAGTTCCTGCTGCTGATACTTATATTATGAAAATGATTCTACATGATTGGTCAGATGACGAATGTGTTAAAATACTTTCCAATATACATCGTGCATCACCCAAAACAGGAACAGTACTTATTGCAGAACATCTAATTCCGGGACCAGATATTCCGCATTTTTCAAAGATTTTTGATATTCATATGATGTGTGTAGCGACTGGAAAGGAACGAACGATTGACGAATACAATCAGTTGCTAAAAAGCGCTGGTTGGAAACACTCCAATACATTACACTCTCGTTCCGGATCAATGGGAGTAGTTGTGGGTATTAAGTAGATCATTCAATGGCATGACCTTCATCAAATACTCACTACAGCTACCCTAAAAGTTATCTTTTAAATTGAGAGGATTGTGTTTGCCCAGATATAAATTTCTTGTAATGGATAAATGCATCTATTATTTGCCAACCCAAATAAGCTATGGTTATTATCCACATGTAAGGGTACTGAACATGAAGAGATGCAACAATCCAAAGTACTATGCCAATAACTAAAATGATAATTCCCCTTCTTATGAAGCCTAGGTAGATGTGTCCAACTCCGGCTACCAAAATTGCAAGTACAATAGTTAATGCAAGGCTTTTTGCCAATTGATAATAACTATCCAATAAAACGTTAATAGGATTTTCGTATTTAATTTAATAGAAATACAAGCCTGAAAACCTAATAAATTTTTTCTACAATAATGAAGCTTCATGTAGTTCATTTAATATTGGAGTTATGACAGTAAGTGCTTGTTTTTCTCCAAGCGTTACATTTGAGTCGATTTCAAGAGCAATAGAGAGCATCTCTCGGTCCTCTCTTGAGGTGAATACTGAATTTCCAGTTATCTCAAATTTACTACTATTTCTCAGTAACCATTCCTTCCATAATTTTGTTCGTCCTAGATTTTGTTCCAAGGCAGTAATGGTATAGTCAAGATCAATTCCTTTCTCTTTATCGAGCAGATTTAATTTTATCATTGGAAAGAGAATGTTTCCGCCTCTAACATTTTGATGTGTTTGATTAAGTTTCTCAATGATTTCATCCTCGCTCTCATTAGTTTCTGCTAACTCATAGTTTGGAAAGAAATAGGCAGCTAAATTTCTATTCCAATCATAAACTTTGTAAATCGTATCTTCATATTCCAGACTCCATTTTGGTTTCTTGTTATTACCGTCAAACATCGAACTACTAGTAGATTGATAGAATATATCTAAATTGGTATAGCTTATCTCTAGTACCAGAGTACTTTACGTCAATACTAGTTTTAGACTATGCATACTTCAGAAATCCTTATTTAGAATCGATAAAATAGAGCGCTATTGAAGTCACATTGTCACGTAGTAGTATACCTTCTTGCTCTTAAATTAAACATCTAAAACTTGTCAATATGATATTTTCATTGGCGTTTGCTGGACGTAAAATGGACTTAATTTGGATAAATCTTTTTAAAAGAAATTTTCTTAGTTTAATTGGAAATAATAATGAAGAAAAATATAACAGAAATACTTGTTCCTATTGTTATTGGGTCTATGTTGCCTTCACTGATGATGGTAACGAGTTCGCAGATTACTTTTGCTGTGTTTTCTGATCCCCAAGCATTTATGAATATGACAGAGGAGCAAAGACTTCAAGCGGCCGAGAAAATGACTAAAAATGAAAAGGAGTCGATATTGAATGAGTTTTCTAAACAAAATACTACGATTAATGAAAATATGAATGAGACTACTATGACCAACAATAAGACGGCCCCAAGTGGCAATTTCGTTGATGCGGGAGATGGATTTCACAAGGCCGACGGTATTGCCAAGATAATTAGCCTTGCAGATAGTCGAACTTTCCTGAGGCTGGAAAATCTAAAAACTACTAACGGACCAGATCTCTATGTTTATTTATCCGTGGGTAAGGATACATCGGATATTGTGAATCTTGGGAGATTAAAAGGCAATATTGGAAACCAGAACTATGAAATTCCTACTGGAACAGATTTATCGAAATATAATACTGTCCTTATATGGTGCAAAGCCTTTTCGACACTATTTGGTAGCGCAAAACTTTCAAGTCAATAATAGGAAATATTGGGTATCCATGAAAAAAAGAACAATTATCATATTAGTGATTATTGCTATAGTTGCAATTCCAATTGCATTGTATACAATTCTTCCGCTATTTACTAACAAAGTGGTAGATGAACCATTGCCTACTGCATCTGGTATGACCCTAACTGTATTTGAAAATGAGAAATTCGTCGAAAAGAAAGGTTAGTCAGAACTAGATTCATAGAGAATTGAAACTCATATATTTCTTTTTTGGGATATAAAATCTCAAGAAAAAAGGATGAGGTAAAACATGAACGAAAACATTATGATATTTGACAAAATCCAAGAACTACGGAAAATTTGCAAAATAGTTTCAAAATTAAAATCACAGTTAATAGAGGAGTTACCACACTATGGACACAATGCACTCTTTTTAGATGATGAGCAAATAACCACCGGTATGCTAAATAACATAACAGAAATTACAATACACCTGATAACTGGGCAGCTTCTTTACTTTCATAAGGAACAATCTGCATTTGTAGACTTGACTGGGCATAATCTAATGGAAAACTTGGAGCGAATTGTTACAAAATATGAACTTGATATGCCACAGACTGAAATTCTGTCAAGCTTGAATGTGGAAGATTTATCTAACTATCTCGCGTTTGCAAAAAAGGCTAACAACAGTCTACAATTGGTTAGAATGAAACTAAGGGGGAATTTGACACAAGTACATTTGTGGCCAGATGGATTTGATTTCTCATTAGAGTGGTTTACTGAAAACAGTGATCAACAGATTGGTATTGGTATATCCCCTGGAGAGAGTCAATACGAAACACCTTATCTTTACGTAAATCCTTATCCATTTGTTGAAAAAATGCTAAAAGAACAATTGTTCATAGGACAATGGCATACGTCTGGTTGGTCTGGAATTAAAGTAGAATGGAAAGAGCTTCAAAATATGAGTGTCCGAGAAATCTCTGACAATATTTATGAGTTGTTTCTAATTGCTCGACGAAATTTTGAGTAAAGAAAATTGCATTTGTTTTTTGCCTTCATGTTTTTAGATCAAATCTAATATGATTTCAAAATACAAAAAGTATTCTTCATAGTTCCATAAACAGTTATGATGCTAAATAAAAAATTGAATACACATTACCTTCTGAAAATAGGGAGTTGCCCTGAAATTTC
>DAIRDV010000037.1:0-7340 GCA_036795955.1 Nitrososphaeraceae archaeon
ATGAAGATTTTGATCTAACTCCAACTCTGATGTGATGTAGTGATAGAAGGCCAGTACAAGTGGCTTCGATGTGTCCCTCTGAAAGTATCGGTTTGCATCCATTGGCAATATTTAAGAGACACTTTTTCACCTTTTCTGGATCTTCGGACGGATTTAGAACAGTTTCTACTTTAAGCTTGACATTCTCGTTTTGAATATCGTCAATATTCTTCTCAATCAAACATTATCCACTACTTTAATTAAATTCCATATTCTTGCATCCATTTTTGGACCACAGCGAAACTTTGTTCGCATAATTGTGAAATTGTAATGTCGTTGTTTGAAATTGTTTCGTCAGCCAAAGCTATTGCATTGCTTATTCCCACATCCATCTCAGTCTTATCCCGTTTGTCAAATTCAACTATGTTTGAAGGAACGTCAGAGCGTTGTCTTTCCTTAACATGAGTATACCTCGTTAAAGTTGATCCATGGATAGCTAACAATTTGACATTACCAATTTCCTTCAGAACCACTACTTCTGCCATGCTTCTAATTCCATCAACTATTACTACGTTAAACTTGTCATCCTCTTTTCTCATTATATTGATCTTATTGACAATCAAGTGTGCAACTGCACCCGGACCATTCTTCCTTCTAAGTTTTATCATTAAGTTTGAAAGGTTGTCGCTTGTAGGGGTTAATCCTTGGTTCTCTGCAGCTTCTCTTATAACATCACCCATAACCAAAAGTGGTATACCCGTATGATGTAGATATTTTGCAACCGTAGTCTTACCAGCGCCTGGCATCCCGGTTAGGGCTACGATTAGAATTTCTTTTGACATGACAAACTAGCGACATAAATATTTCTTGATAACTAATGTATTAAGTTTAGCAAATTTTTTGCTGCTAGTTGGATATCTTCAGCTTTGATAGTTTTCCTTCCAGCATGAAGACTTAGATCTACTGCTTGATTAGAAATTTTAGTTGCGACCTCTTCAATTATTCTTCTTAATTGGTCAGCTGCTTCTTCACTAACTCTTTCTCCTCCAGATTTTTTTATAATTCTATACATTCCAGCTAGGCCCAACTCTGGATTTTCAGTCATTTTTTATCCATTATTCACCGGCCGCCTTAAAATATTTTCCCAAAAAAACGCCAGCTTGAAATAAATCAAGTTTCAAATTTCTAGAAATATTGGCCTAAGCTGACACTTAAAAAAATTGTTCATCTCATAAATAACGCACCATGTGGTAGCCAGGTCAAAGTTTACGTTTCTGACTAGATTCATGCCACTTCAAGAATTCTAATGTACATGCCATCCTATTTCTTATCCGTTCCACGATAGTGGAGAGGGGTGAGCAGACCTATAGAAAGCTCAGATTCGATAGCTATTCAGAAATAACAGTGCCTGCCATCATCTTAATCGAATATAGTATTTTTTTTAATCGGACATACCTATTCAACATGATGCTCATAGCCGAGTTTATCATAAAACCTAACTGACTTTACATTCACAAATTCAAGCATGCCATATCTTGAAAGTTCTCTTCCAAAACCACTATGCTTGATACCTCCAAAGGGAACTCTGGGATCAGAAGCGACCATGTTATTGACAGTAACAATTCCACATTCCATTTCCATTGATAATTTCTGAGCCCTATCTAGGTCACGTGTCCAGATACTCCCACCTAGTCCAAATTCAGAATTGTTGGCCGCACTAATTGCCTCAGCATCATCGTCCACAATCATTATTGGTGCAATAGGTCCAAAAGTTTCTTCGTTCGAAACTCTCATTTTTGCATTTACATTTTTAATAACTGTGGGTTTGTAGAACGCTCCTATACTTCCAATCCTTTCTCCTCCTGTCAGGAGTTCAGCGCCGTTACTAATTGCATCTTTTACCATTGAATCAATATTATCAAGACTCTTGATACTTGACAGGGGTCCTATGTCAGTATTGTCAGACATTGGATCACCAACTCTTAATTTCTCAGTTTTCTCAACAAATGACTCGATAAATTCATTTGCGATTTTACTTGAAACGATGAATCTTTTCGATGCAACACAACTTTGGCCACAATTTAGAAATCTACCTTTGATTGCTCCTTCTGCAGCTTTTTCAATATCCGCATCATCGAGAACTATAAATGGGTCGCTTCCACCAAGTTCCAGAACACATTTTTTCAACCGCCCAGTAGCACGCTGAGCTACCTTTGCTCCGATTTCAATACTTCCAGTAAAAGTTACTCCATCTATGGTCGAATCTATCAACATTTCTGCTATTTGTGATTTACCAATTACAGTACTGAATACTCCTTCCGATGCACCACTATTGAGGATTGTCTTTTCTATTTCTATTCCACATTGCATCGTAGCACTGGCTGGTTTCAACACTATAGTATTTCCTGCCATTAGCGACGGCGCAGCAAATCGCAATGCCTGCCAATATGGAAAATTCCACGGCATAATACTTGCAACTACTCCGAGCGGCTGGAATGTTATCATTGTCTTATTTGCGTCGCTGTTTAATGATTCATTGTTAAGGAGTATGTCTCCATTATAAGAGTAGAATTCTACTGCCCATGCGCATTTTTCAATCTCGGACCTGGATTCCTTTATTGGTTTTCCCATCTCTTGTGTTGCAATTCTGGCAAGGCGCTCCTTATCCTTGCGCAATTGTTCTGCTAATTGTAGCAATATGATAGATCTTTTTCGTACATCCCGTCGCCATTCGCTAAATGCACTTCTTGATTTATTGACAATAGTAGTGACCTGCTCTGCTGTCATGTTTTCATACTTCGATATAACCTGCTCGTTTGCCGGATTGATAGTTACAACAGTATTATCCATTATCTACTTGTTAGTATTAAGAGGGCAATTAATATTATGCCGTTTCCACTTCACTGCTCAGAATTCATGATGAATTGACGGGACTTTGGTATGAAATATTATAACTGGCTTTAAGAAAGTACTCGAATAAGCAAAGATTCTGTACGTTACTAAGATACCATATTATATCATAACGAATATCTGCATGTATCAAAATAATACAATAGACAATATATAGACAATATACACAACAATACTGAGTCATATCATTGGTATGCTTGGAATTGAAAAATTTTAAATTTCTACTATTTAGTTAGTATTTTAATGATTGTTGGGATAATCGGAACTGGATTAATGGGATCCGCAATAGCCGAGAGAATGATTAAGAAAGGATTTACGGTCTATGTTAATAATAGAACCAAACAAAGATCCGATGCTCTGGTAAGAAAGAATGCTACCAGCATCGGGAGTCCTTCGGAATTAGGCAAGAAATGTAATTATGTAATTATCAGCGTTACCGACGGTAATGCAGTAAGAGAGATCTTATTCGGTAAAAATGGGCTGATTTATTCTAACAACAATGAACTCTGTATCGTAGACACCAGTACTGTTTTGCCCGAAGATTCCATATATTGTGCTGAACTGATGAAAAGAAAAGGTTACGCGATGATACAGGCCCCCATAATGGGTGGTCCCGACGCAACAAAGAAGGGCGATGTCATATCAATTGTCTCAGGAGATAAGAAAATAATGAAAAAATCCAGACGAATACTGACAAGTTTCAGCAAGAAAATATGCTATGCGGGCCATCGTGACGGTGCTGCTAATTATCTAAAACTTGGATTAAATCTCAACATAGCGTTAATTGCGATCTCATTGTCAGAATCAATAATATTTATGAAAAAATCAAAAACTAATCCAAAAATCTTTCTGGATATCCTAAATTCAACATATTTTAAGACAGGTCTCAGTGAAGTAAAAGGCCCGAAGATGATTAGGAATAATTTTGAGCCAAAGTTTTTTTTGAAAAACATGCTAAAGGACGTTCAATTACTCAATGAATGCGCAAAGAGAAATAATGCAAGTCTTGCTTTTTCATCATTGGCCGAACAATATTATCGCATAGCAGCAAATAGAGGTTACTCTGAATTAGACTATACTGCAATACTGAAACTATTTGGTGAATTTAACAACTTGAAAAGCTACCACTAATTGGATTATTTAACATCTTGAAAAATAATCTGCTAATACAACAGACGCAATCACCCAATACTCACGCGTTATTGAAAATGCCCAACACATAAGTTTCAACCATCATTGTATTCATCAAGACAATCATTAATCCATCAATCCATATAACCCAATCACTAGGTTTTTATTTTGCCTAAAAGGAATTTTAAGGGAGGTTTTTAAATTAGGAAAGAGAAAGGTCCTGAGCGAGTCTGATCTAAAAGAATTAGTAATGCCTCAACAAGGTGAGTTACTAGGCCGTGTGATAAAACTAGTTGGCGGAGATAACATAATTGTAAAATGCACAGACGGTAAAGTTAGAACATGTAGGATTAGAGGAAAGATAAAAAGACGTATGTGGATAAGAGAACACGATCTGGTTCTTATTGCACCTTGGGATTTTCAGCCTGACAAGGCCGATATTGTTTGGAGATACATTTCTGCTCACGCTGAAAAGCTCCAAAAAGATGGTCACCTTGAAGGAATTTAGATGAATAATTTCAAAAGTATCTAATCCTTGGGATAATCTCCAATTATTTTACCTTCAAAATTAAGTAGTATGATTTTTATTTCTAGTTGGGATTCTGCATATTTGCTTAAATGACGATGAACCTCTTGACATAACTTATCGTAGAATAAAGCCAATCCAAAACCGTCAACTAATTCTCCAGCATGTCTTGCAGTATTTGCTACCATTATTTTGTTGACAAGTTCACTATTAGCTCCACACCTTCTAGCCATCTCCGCAAGAAAATTCATATCAACATGCGATCCTTTTACATGTGTTTGTTTTATCCCCATGGCCATTTTTGTTATTTTACCAATAAACCCCACTACATATGCCTTCTTTATTTTCTTAAGTGCACATTGCTTGATGGCAAATCCTATAAAATCTCCAATTTGAATATAACCATGATCGGCAATTGAATTTCCATAAATGGATCGAGCAAAATCTTCGCTCCTTCCACCCGTAGTAAGTATAACGGAATCCGAACCCATTGCTCTTGAAACATCTATACTCTGGCGAATGGAGGCTGCAAACGATGCTGTGGAATATGGAATTACTATTCCAGTCGTTCCTAAAATTGATATACCACCGATGATTCCTAATCTGGGATTATCAGTTTTCTTGGCTATTTCTTCCCCTTCTGGTACACTAATGATAACTGATACTCCATGCTTTTCTCTCAGTTCTCCCAGAGCTTCATCAATAGCCTGATTTATCATCTTTAGAGGAGTAGGATTAATTGCCGCCCTGCCAATTTCGAGCCCCAATCCTGGTTTTGTTACTCTTCCAACTCCCATACCCCCATCAATAATGAACTTGCCTGGTGTATCCAACAATGATACTTTGGCACAAATTTCGGCCCCGTTTGTAACGTCTGGATCGTCACCGCCGTCCTTGATAACAGCAGCAGTAACAGATTTGTCATCGTTATGTTTAGTCCAAGATATATTAATCATAATATTTTTTCCTTTTGGGAGTGAAACACTTACGTTTGATAATTTTTTTCCGTCAATTAACATTGAAAGTGCGGCTTTAGTTGTAGCTGCTGCACAGGTGCCTGTTGTAAATCCTGTTCTAAGCGATCTTTTTTTATTAATCCGTGTATTACCATTTTTAGTATCATCAGCGCTTTGGAACATGTGATTTCAACCTTTAAACGATTACTTTTCCACCATCAATAATAATAGTATTTCCAGTTGAAAAAGAAAAATTATCCCCTGCGATAGAAACTATGCTCTTGGCGATTTCTTCTGGTCGACCCAATCGTTTCATTGTATTTTCTTTTTTTGCTTTGCGTAGTTCACTCCTTGAAAGGGATTTGCGCATAGCTTCGGTATAGATATCTCCTAGAGCAACCGAAAAAGATCTAATATTATACTGACCATATTCTAAAGCTACATGTTTTGTAAGCGTAATTGATCCCGCTTTTGCTATGGAGTAGGGTGAACCACAGGTATGGCCGGCGATGGCTGGAGTTGAAGCAATATTAATTATGACTCCTTTTCTTTTTTTGATCATTAGTTTCAGTATTTCCTTAGTTACACGAAAAGTGCCGACTAAATCAACTTGTAGAATATCCATTAATTCCATTTCTGAAATACAATGTATTTTCTTGAACCAAATTTTCTTTTCAAATGGATAACCCGCATTGTTTATCAGAATATCTATACCGTCAAATTTCTTTGAAACATTTCCGATGAATTTCATTACACTCTTTCTATTGGAAACATCCAATTCAAATGCATGACAATTTTTGTTCAATAAATTGCATGCCTTAATCAATTTGGATTTTTGTCTAGAAGTAATTATGACGGTTGCTCCATTTTTTGCCAATTCCTTTGCAATCTCAAAGCCAAGTCCCCCTGCGGCACCAGTGACAATACCTATTTTTCCATCAAGATACAACAATTCTAGATTTGCCGTTGGATATTTTAAACATTGTACGTAAATCAGATTCTCTCATCTCAACAACCTTTTAATTAAATATTGTCCGTAAATGCATCCAATTGTCATCTTTTTCAAAAGCAGGACCCCTTGTTTCGCTATTAAATAAGAGTGATTTTAAAATATTAAAAGTATTTGCTTCCTCTTTAAAAAATCGTCAGTTTTTGAATCTTTCTATTCTGAGTCAATACTCAGATTTGAATCAAAGTTTGATTAAACATCATTTAGAGCGACTTGTTAAATTTGGATTAATCGGAAAGAGTACTTTGGGATATACGTTGTTGGTAACAGGACTCGATATTTATGTACTAAAAATTCTTGCAAATAGGGACATTATTACCGCTATTGGACCACAAGTTGGCATTGGTAAAGAGGCTGAAGTTTACTTAGCTCATGATTCGTTTGAACAAGACAAGATTTTGAAAATGTTTAGACTTGGAAGATCGAGTTTTAAACAAATAAAGAGAAAGCGAGACATAAATTCAGGAGTTGCTAATTGGTTATTATTAAATATTGAAACGGCAAAAAAAGAATTCGATGTACTGAGTTATCTTAGAGATTCTAGTAGTTCGTTTCCAAAACCTCTCTATCGTTCCTTTCATTGTATTGTAATGGAACCAATTTATGGTAGTAGGTTATCAGACGTTAATAAAATTGACAATCCACAATTAGTTTTGGATAGGATAATAGATGGTATGAAAATTGCATACCAAAAAGGGTATGTGAATGGTGATCTTAACGAATACAATGTGCTAGTAGACAGGGATGATGTTTTTATACTTGATTGGCCGCAGGCCATTAAAGTTGATACTGTCAATGCGAACACAATTCTTGCTAGGGATGTAAAAAA
>DAIRDV010000038.1:0-1858 GCA_036795955.1 Nitrososphaeraceae archaeon
CTGCCAATAGCGTGGTGCAACTTGTCTTTTTAGTCTCTTATCTCCGCCTTTTTTTGCCATGTTTATGTTTCTTCTCCATTAACTACTTCCTTTGCCTTGGTAATTGGTTTTTTCGTTTCTACTTGCTTTTCTTTTTCTTTTATTACAGGTGTTTTTTTATCTTTTGATTTCTTTGTTCCTTTAATTCTGAACTCGTCATCTGTATTTAATGAAATAATCTGAACATTTGAAGCATGAATCTGTACTTTCACGTTTCCTCCACGTATTTTCTCTCTTTGAACACCTTCAATTGAAAGCGTAGCTCTCTCCGTATTCACCTTTTCAACTTTCCCTTCTATCCCCACATACTCGCCTCTTAATATTCTAACAGTATCGCCCTTGATTACTCTCATACTTCGTCTACTGTGTTGCTCTCTTAAGTTTTCAGACAAATTAGCTCCCAAGAACTTGTCTCTTTTGTGCTTTGAAATCAGGTTATAAAACATCATTATCACTCATATTATTAAAGATGCGAGGTTTGCAATCCTCGGCCATTTTTCTGCAGCTTCAGCGGCGACAGGTCCTTTTATGTCAGTTCCCTTTATTTCTCCTTCGGGTGTAACTAGTACTGCTGCATTATCCTCAAATGAAAGCCTAACCCCATTAAGTCTCCTTATTGCGTATTTTTGTCTAATAATTACGGCTCCAAACATCTGTTTTCTGAGCTCTGGTTTTCCTTTTTTTACAGTAACATTAACAAAATCTCCCACAGACGCAGACGGCATCCTAGAATGTCTGCCCTTTATGCGCGTCACTTGAGCTATCCTTAAAATTTTGGCACCTGTGTTGTCCGCACATACCAAGTTTGCAGTTATCGGCAAAGCTCTCGTAATGTAAGGTTTGAATTCCTCGACACCTTTTGCAGAAACTGCTCGACTCTTAGACGCCATTCTTTATTACCTCCACTGTTACAAATGATACGGTTTTTGATATTGGTTTACATTCGGCAATCTTGACCTCGTCACCTTCTTTTACGTCAATACACGATGGTAGAAATGCATGCACCTTGGAGCTACTTCGCTCATATCTTTTGTATTTTCTTACAAGTCTAGGATATTCGCGGGAGACTACTATCATCTTATGTGCCTTTGAACTTACAGTAATACCAGTCAAAACTCTTCCTCTAATTGAAAGTTTACCATGAAAGGGACATAATTCGTCGTTGCAAGTCCTTTTCGGTTCTGAAACTGTTAACCCTATATTTTTAGTCATTATCTATTCACTATCACTTTGTTAAACGATCTTCTGGTCTCCCAATCAGCATAGATCCATGTATAAAACATATTTCATTCTTGATGGCCAATCCTAATTGATTAATTGCTTTTTTTGGAATTACATATGATTTCAATTCATCTTTAATTGAAAAAGTATTTTTGGTTTCAAAAATAATTTTGCCATTTATTATTCTGTTATTTTTAGGAGGTCCGTATTCAATTTGTGCTTTTCTACCTATGAATTCGTGCTGAAGCACATGTTCTTTGAAGGTCATTTGTTCAATTCCCTCTCTTTTAAAATTGATAATATGCGCGCAATATCTCGTCTCTTCCATTTCATATTTCCCGTTTCCTTTTTGAGTGTTCCTTTTGAATTTTCAATTCTTAATTTCAATAAATCTGCTCGAATTTCTGATAACTTTGATTCCAAATCAACGTCATTAAACTCTCTTAGCGTTTTTAATTTAAGTCTAGCCATTAAGTCTCACTCTTGTTTACGGCTATTTCCTTAACTTCATTGTTAATAATATCTTTACTTTCAGTTTTATCCGAGTCGGATGGCTCTTTCTTGTCCTCGCTAGTATTCATGGTTTCACTTTGGTTTT
>DAIRDV010000038.1:1958-7320 GCA_036795955.1 Nitrososphaeraceae archaeon
CAACTACAGGTTCACTCTTGGTTTCACTTTGGTTTTCAACTACAGGTTCACTCTTGGTTTCACTTTGGTTTTCAACTACAGGTTCACTCTTTGATTGAGATTCTGTATTCAAATCAAAATCACGGGGAATTTCTTCTCTTACTGAAATTTTCAACTTTATACCTACCAGTCCCATTTTTGTTAATATGCTGTTAATGCTGCTTCTTACTACTTCTTCTGCAATCTTCCCACTTTTTGGTATAACTCCTGCTGTGTGCTTTTCAAAATGAGCGCGTTCACCTCTCAATTTTCCCGAAATTGTAATCTCTACACCCATAGCGCCAGCCCCCATGATGGTATTTATTGTCCACAATGAAGCTCTTCTGAATGCAGTTCCTCTTTCAATTAGTTGAGCGATTCTGTTGGCCATGATGTTCGGATTTAATTCAGGCTTTGTTACTTCAGTAACAGATACCTGAGCATTTTCTAAGTTAAATTGTTGTTCCAATCTTGTTGTCAAATCTCTTATCCCACTGCCCTTTCTCCCTATTACAAGACCTGGCCTTATTACAAATAGTGTTATTTTGGTACCAATAGGTGTTTTTTGAACTTCTGCTCCTCCGTATCCAGCATCTTTTAGAGTAGAACTTAGGAATTCATTCAGTTCCATGTTTCTAAAATTATTCTTCATGACGTTTTTTATTGCGCTCAACTTACTCTGCCCTCTTTAGCCACAATCTCTACATGTGTCAATGTATCAACTTTAGGACTTGATCTTCCCATAGCTCTGGGTGTAAATCGCTTTAACTTTGTTCCTTTATGAATAACGCACGATACTATCTCTAATCTGTCAAGGTCCATACCTTTGTACTCTGCGTTTGATTCCAAGTTATCTAAAAGCCGTAAAAATTCTTTTGACGCCTTATTTGGAAATCTTCCAGAAGAAAAACCATCTCTAATATTTGATCTATGAGCAACTTCATTATGATATCTTCTATAAGGAACGGCCACTTTTTTTTCAATAACTTGATCTAAAACATTCCTGGCTCTTTCTAAGGACATACCCTTAATCGCTAAGCCAATTTCTCTTGCGTGTTTATGCGAAATGTCGGTCTCTCTCAGTGCTGCTCGCACGTGCTTGTTCTTGTCAAATTGAGAGAAAGAGTAAGAATATGAAGGCAAATCTATCACTTTAATGGCACGTATAGACTTGACCTGGAGGCTCCGACTCCTGGGGCACCATGTTGAACTCTCTTATTAGTAATAGCATATTCGCCTAAATAATGACCTATCATTTCGGGTTTAATAGCAATAGGAGTGAAATCCTTTCCATTATGAACATTAATAGTAATATCAACCATGTCTGGAAGGATTATCATGTCTCTAACATGGGTTCGTAAAGTATCGTTGGACTTTCCTTCTCTTACGCTTTTTATTCTCTCACGTAATTTTCTTTTTTGATCATCCATGTACTTTCCCACTCTTTTATCAAGAGATCGCCTTTGTCTGGCATTTAGTAATGGAAGTAATGCTTCTATTGATAAATTCTTCAATTGATCAACGTTATAACCTCTAAATTTGAATTCACGAACCAATTATCATTATCAGCTCCAAAATACTCCTTTTAAATTTAACTAGATGAATCAAACTAAACCAATCCTAATTTTGTAGCAAGTTGCCTTGCTTCATCATCTTTGGTGAATCTAATTATGGCTTTTTTCCCTCGGATTGTGCGAAATAGATTGACATCTCTAACATCAGATTCGTACATTATTTTTATAGCCTGCTTTACGTCATCTTTTTTTGCACTGTCTGCTACTATGAAGGTTAACTTATTTTCCTTTTCAATCAGATTGAATGTCTTTTCTGTAATGTAAGGCCGAAGGATGATTGAATGAAGATTTTCTTCTAATTCTTTGCTCATCATTGGTTCACCATGCTCTGAACTTTTGACCAAACTGTATTTATGTTATTCATAGAATCAATGGCATTTTTAGTATAAACGGTCAATCTAACCGGCTTTGTTCCTGGAACAAGATCCGTGATACTGAGGGTTTCCACAGAAACTACATTAACACCTGGAAGAGATCTTCTCAACTTTGCAATAGGTGAATTTTTTGATACGACTATAAGACAACTCAAAGCTGAGTGCTTCTTCCTTCCTCGTAATCTGGACTTGCCAGATGGTATTCTAACAATATTTGTAGACCTTGCAAGGTCCTCTTCAAGCCCTAATGATAGCAAGGTCTTTTTTAGCTCTGCAGTCTTTGTTATCTTCTCCAAATCATTTGATACAATAATTGGAAATTCAGAAATTTTTCCGACTTTATGGCCTCGCTTTTCAATTATTTCTTTATTTGATGTAGCAGCAATAGCTGAACATAGTCCAAGCTGTCTTTCTTTTTTATTTATTTTTTTGATAGTGTTTTTCCATGATACTGGAGGATGTGCTAATCTTCCTTTTCGAACACCAGCCACACCAGCAGCCTGACCAGCTCGTTGAAATCCTTCACCTCGAGCTCTAGCTATTCTTGCGATTCCCAAACCTGTGTTGCGAGATTCTGCACTAACAATTTCTCCAGCTGCCGGATACCTACCTTGAGGCTGAAATCGCGTCGAAAGAACATTCACATACACTTTTTTAATGATTTCAGGTCGATAAGGCGTATTAAAAACTGACGGCAGTTCCAGAGATTCTACATCTTTTCCTTGAAGATTCTTTAGACTAACCTTCATTTCATTAGTACCTCGAAAACTTTTGGCTCGACAACTTTTTTGCTCACTGTTCTGACTGGAAATCTCATCTTAATCAAACGCTTAGGAACACCTGGTACGGAGCCTTTGACAATTATGTAATCATTTTTAACCATTCCATAGTGTTGAAATCCACCCTTTGGATTAATCTTGAAATCACTGTCTTTTTCAGGATTTGAAATAATCAATATCCTCTTGTTGTATTCAGTCCTTTGGTGAAATCCCCTCTGACCTTGTCTTGGGACCGTATAAGTAACAACAGCTGGAGAGATTGGACCTAAAGTTCCAAGTGCTCTTACACTTTTTCTAGATTTATGCTGCTTTCTCTTTACTCCGAATCTGGTAATTGGGCCTTCTACTCCTTTCCCTCGTGTGATTGCCGAGATGTCAATAAATTGTCCGGTCTCAAAAACATCTTTAATGTTTACCTGTTTTCCAAAATTACTGACACCATATTCAATTTTTGATTTAGTATCTTTTCCACCAATAGGTATTTCCCAAACAAATGGTTTCTTTTGTGCCAAAGATGCAGAGTAGGGATTGGATGATACAACAGCAACAACCTCTTTAATCCTGTCAATATGAGAATTGATCTCATCCAATTTTCCTTCTTTGAATTTGAATGATGCCTTTTTTGTTAAATATTTGTCATTATCCTTGGCAAATGCATCAAATATAGCTTTCTTACCATATGTGGTTTCTCCATACGCTCTTATTCCGACTATTTTTAGTGGCGGGGTTGCGATTAAGGTCGACGAATTCATGATATTCTTACCAAAATTTGGAGTCTTTTCTCTGTCATCTACAGATAATACGTTTAAATTCGTAACTTTATAGCCTGCAAAACCCAATAATGATGATTTCTCCATCTTAGGATCTGACCATGTTCTAACCCTAGATTCGAGACTTCGTGCACGTACTCTTGGATAGAATGCCATACTACCCCTTCTTGGTGCACTATATTTTCGATGACCCATGATTAATCGAATTTTTGTGATCCCTTTAATAAATTAAACTTAAGGACAATTTTTGAATTGGTTAAAATCATGTCTGCAAACTTGAATATATCCTCTCAATCCATAATTAAGCATATAGATAATTATTGACTATGGATAAAGTCCCAAATATTGCTTCTTCTAGCCTAACTGTTTGAGTCCCTTGTCTAGGAAACATATTCATCAGATGCTGATTCGCTGAAATCTTTTTATTTTCGCTTTCAAGTATTTTCCGCAGCCCGAATCTGGGTCCACCAAATACGATTAGAAGTTCCTTGGATATCTTGATTTTTTTTATCATCTCACTAACGTGCTTTGTAAATTGCGAACCTTCTACGGAAGTCATCAAGACTTCGCATTTCTGGGTTTCCAACAATTGTGACAATGACTCTCTGTATTCTATTTCATATCCCCAATAACCAGGAATTTGTTCTTTTTCAATATCCTCAGCAAAAAGCTGGCCATTTTTTGAAATTTTTACCAAGACTTTCTTGCCCAGGCGATTTCCATTGTATCTAATAAGCTGTTCCAGTCCTACATCCACATACAACATGTCATTTTGCTTTACAACAAATCCAAACCGTATTTCATTTTTTAGACTCTGAATGTCTACTCGTGTTTTGTGATGAGGTGATTTTATTGGAGGTAAGCTGCCCGCATGTTTTAGCATCCACATTTTTGGGTAAATTTTTTTTCGAAGATACGGTGGAGTGTCAAGGTATTCGAGTATTATTTTCAGAATTTTTCTGTCATCTTTTTCTGCTTTGACGCTATTGTCATGGTAGATATAGATTTTACTAACGCAAAATATCGAGCAAGCTCGAGCAATTTGCGAAATTTTATAACTTTTGTCTAGAATGGTTTGCGATTCTATTAATGAAGAGTCAGGTATGGCAATTGATAAATTAGTCAAATGTATGTAAACCGTCTATTCTGATAATAGTTTTTCCACAGTAGTCGCCATTAGTCCAGTAGATCCAAATGTAGTTTCACGAAGATCTCCTTTCTTATCAATGAATATTGTTGAAGGAGTCCCTCTTAGGGAATATTCTTCGAAAGTAAGTGGGCTATAGGGTTTAGTCTCTAAATATGATTTAACACGTGAAATGATTTGCTCTTTGTCTTTTTCATGATACAAACCAAAATCAAGCACGTTTGCATTTACAAATTCCATAATTCTCTTTTCGTCTATTGGCAATTTTTCCTTTACAAGCATATCCATACCCACGGGAAATGGAATAGAATAAACTAGCTTTCCTTCGTTTAGTAACTTACTTTGATATGTAAGAGTAGTAAGGGTTTCACCAATTACTTTTTTTTCGTTTAATAGTAATTTCAGATTTTCAATTGTATTCTTGTCAAAATCTTCAAAAGCAGTGGCAAGTCCTAATACTACAACATTATCGTTCTTGTATTTGTTATGTGTTTCAATTGCCTCAGGTATTCCATAAACGAAGCAACCAGGACAATTAACCTGAAATACTTCTACTACCACGACTTTACCTAAATGATCTTTCAAACTTATAGGTCCTCCTTGTACCCATTCACTAACTTTCAGATCTGGAGCAGGAGACCCAGTTTTTACAGTCACAGAATTCAAAATATTTCTTGAATATTTAAACCAATATTACAGT
>DAIRDV010000039.1:0-7315 GCA_036795955.1 Nitrososphaeraceae archaeon
CAGTTTGTGTAATAGTGGGTTTTGTCATTTGGTTCGTAGTAAAGGCCAGAAGAAGAAATAAGAGTAGCCGAGAAAATAAAATTACTTGAATGTCATTATCTTTTCAATTGTATTTTTCAATTGATGTAGTTATTATTTTACACAGATTGATTTATTTGCAATCATGTTGTTTGTGTATACTGTAAATAATTAATGAATATAGGTATAATATCCGATACTCATGATGACCTCTCCACTCTCAGAAATGCCATAGATTCCTTTAATGAAAGAAGAGTAGATTGTGTAATCCATGCCGGAGATTATGTTTTCCCTGGTGTAGTAAAGCAATTCAAGAACTTGAATGGAAAACTTGTAGGAGTACTTGGAAATAACGATGGTGAAAAATTTGGATTATTGAGAAATTTTCAAGAAATAGGAGGAGAATTATTAGGAGAATTTGGTGATCTAAGATTGGACGGACTGAGAATTGCAATATATCATGGAACAAGTGACAAGATTACGGAAGCGCTAATAACCTGTCAACTGTACGACTTGGTCATTTATGGGCATACTCATAAGAGGCGAGACGACAAAATACAGAATACATTAGTATTAAACCCTGGTTGTGCACACAAAGATTTTCCTAATATAGATGGAATTATTGAAGCAGAACCGTCTATTATAATTTTTAATTCTTTAGATAAATCTTATCAGTTTATCCATTTATGAACCTTTGACGTACGATACCCTTCTTGGTAATGTTTGTTAATAATTTTTGATTTCTAAAACTATGATTTAATTCGGATTATTTTTACCCTTTCAAGTACCTTCCAATATTCTACTTCTGCCCCTTGAACAATTTTTTCTCTAATTTCGTCTTCTGCAGATGAAGTTTCGAACATTTCGAATGTTTCAAGATCCATCACTTGAAATGTCTGTCCAGCAATGGAAATAATTTGACCGTTTCTCTTGTCGATCAACGGAACATCAACACTAGCTGAAACAGGTGATACTAAACTATGTTTTGACCCATCGAAAACTGAGATCGCAGAAACTCTTGCTTTTGCTGAACCATGTTTCCCAGGCTTACTATGATCGTACGAAACTATTCTACAGGGTTCATTGTCTATAATTATATAGGAACCTACTTTCAGACTCCCTAGATCCATTGGTTTGCTCAATATTGGTCGAAAAAATAGAAAATAGCTTCATATTTAACGGTTCTGATCAGATTAATTACTATCGTAGTTTTTCCAAAATAGAGAAGCTTACAAGATTAATGAGTGGAATCCCTTTTCTTGCAACATCCTTTCGTGTTTTTTCACAATAATTTTGATCACTTTGGTGACTCTTCTTGCCTTCAACTTCCAAAATAATAATGTTATCTGAATGTGGGAAAATAAATGGTAATTTTTTGTTAACTATGAATTTTAGATTTCCCAAATTTGCACTTACGACCATATCCCTTCTTGCCAGAATGCCTGCAATATCCATTACCTCCTGATTGTCTTGATCGTACCTTGTGTAATAAATTGAAAGGTAACTAACTTTTTCATGATATTTTTCGAATAATTCTGTTTCATTACTGAATAGAAAGAGGGAACTATTGGGACTTGGGTATTTTGAAATTCCTTGTACAATCTTATCCAGTCCATCATATTTTACAAGCAAATAGTGATTTGAATTGTTAGGAAAATACGGTTTACTTTCAAACGCAAATGTGGCTGTAGCAAAATACAAATCTCTTACAACATCGCTATCCTTCCAGTACTCGATTAAACTTTGAGCATTGTTATCTCTAGGATAGCATACATAGCCACGAGAAGCAATGGTTGCATCACTCAATTCTACAATCGTAATTGGAGAGGAGTATTTATACCATTTTTTTTTATTTTTCGAATTGACCCTATTTTCTAGCCCAAAATATAGAAATTCTAGTACGAATCCCTAGTTATTTGGTACTTTGTGCAGTATGCCACAATGCAGAGTCAAGATTTTTAATTCTCAGCATATAAAATGGCATGACAAGATAGCAAACGCACGCAGAAAATGCTCCAACCGGGTTCCTTAACGCTGTGTGAATAAACTCAAGAATGGATGTCTTTAGTGTTAGTCCATACTTTGCTTCGTATCCCAGCTTTTTTATCTGATTATGGCCTTTTATGGCCCTTAAAACCTGCGAGCAAAAATCGACAAAAGTCTTGGCTGGCTTGAACATGACAACTGCTTCGGGATTAAAGACCACTTCATACCCCATGTTCGTTACTTGACTTTGTAAGTAGAGGTCAATCGCAATGAGATTCTCAGGTATTGTTATTTTTTTCGCAATATCAGCTCGTATCGATAAACCTCTTCCCATTACAGTGTATTCGGATAGTTGCTTTTTTCTTATAGAGGCCAACCAATCACTGATAAAAATAGTACCTTTCGCTGGAATTCCGCTATCTTGAATGGGTCTAGGATTCGAAGCACATATGCCGATGTTATTATTTATCTTATTAACCAATTCTGACATGCAATCTAGGTTTGGAATGACATCTGCATCATAGAGCACAATTATTTCGCCCTTTGCATTTTGTATAATATTGTTCCAAGCACTTGCTGCTCCCCTCCTACTGTCATTATGGAGAAAAACAATCTTTTCTGAATTATTCTCGATAAATTTTTTTACGATATTTGGAGTCTCATCTGTAGAATCATCAGATATAATAATTTCGCAGAGTTCCATTGAATTTAGCTTTGAGTTGATTACACTATTCAGAATTGTTACAATATTTGTTCCCTCATTGTATGATGGAATCCCAACAGATACCGATTTCAAACTTACTTAGTTAAGGATGTAACATATTTTATTCTTCCATGTGAGCCAGGTATAAAGAACAGGAAATACTGTAATGATTGAATCAATCAAATATGAATATATTTACAAAAAAATTATATGGTAATATTTGACAATTCAAGACTCTTATAGCAATTCTAGCATTAAATCCAGTAGCCTAATTGCTCCAATAATTATAGGAACAAACTCGTCTTCTAGTAATACTGGACTTCAGGTAATGACTACTAAAGATCTGATAAATCGACTTGAAAGAATTTTGTCTCTTAAAATTGATAAAATTATCGTATTTGGCGTGCCTCCTTTACATGATTCGAATGGAATACAGGCATTAGAGAAAAAAGGAATAGTTCAAAGCAGTTTGAAAATAATACGAGATAATTTTGATAGGAAAATTCAAGTAATTGCCGATGTCTGCGTTTGTCAGTATAATTTATCAGGCCACTGCGGAATTGTAAATCAAAATAACTATCCGGATAACGATAAAACTTTGAATCTGATGTCGAAAATAGCACTGAGTTACGCTCAATCTGGTGCTGACATGGTTGCCCCTTCTTCCATGATGGACGGATTGGTTTTATCAATTAGGAACAAATTGAACTCAAATGGATTTGGAGAAACTAAAATAATGTCATTCTCAAAACAATTTTCTAGTCTTTACTCGCCATTTAGATTAACTGCGTACAAGAAAGTTTCCAAGATTGATAAATCCAATTATCAAATAAATTATGCTAATTCGAGAGAAATCTTAAGAAAAATAGCTTTGGATTATCGCGAAGGATCCGATGTTGTAACCATGAAACCATCGATTGCTAATCTGGATATAATAAGTAGAGTTCGTGAAATTATAAGTTGCAGAATTGCTGTTCAACATGTATCAGGCGAATACGCTATGCTCAAAGCAGCCTCGCGGATGAATCTAATTAATAAGTACAATTGGCTTTTGGGATATTTTACTTGTATCATTAGATCAGGAGCAGATTTTATTATAACATACGAAGCCGAGAATATCGCTGAACTCCTTGGTGAACAGTAAAATCGATACTCTAGTTTGTTACAATGTATAATAAAAAACTGCATCCAGTTGAATTTTTAAGTCCAGGTTTTCCTCTTTTTGGCTATTACTTTTTCATCTGGACCGCATTGACCAGACCTACTTGTCCTGGTCTTGATACTACTCTTGCTAATCCTAATTCGGTTTCAATTATAGTACCCTTTGTGATTACTCCTCTTCTTTCATAGTCTTTGTTTGCCGTATTCTTGATTACTCTCAATATTTTTGACTTGGTAGTCTTATTTTCTTCCTGATTTGATACATTTGCAAATTCAACAGTTTTTAGCGCAGTCTTATCGTTATCTCCTCTTACTCTTCTGGTAACCTGGATGTTACTTCCCATAACCGCCTCATTTGGATACCTATCTATTTCAAATTTGCGTCTACTGCGCATTGCAATTATTCTTCCGCCGGTGTACTTGCGACCGGATAAATTCTCAATAGATTTCTTCATGTTTGCAACATAAGTGAAATTGATCCATATTATGAGGTTTTCTATTGGACAAACACAATACTCGGTATGATCATTTGAGAATCATCTTATTCTTAAGTACATTTAGATCGTTTATTCCAAAGTATTCCTGGAATTTTCTACTTGTTCTGTAAATTTTCATCCTTCCCAATCTCTCTGACTCGATAAAAGAGTGAGCTCGAAGCTCTTTGAGATGAGTATAAACCTGACTGCCTCGAATTTGAACGAGCCTTTTTGAAGTAATAGGCTGCTCATAGGCTATGAACGACAATGTTTTCAATGCACCTACCGGGATAAGAGGCTGTTGAGCGAACCGTCTAATTAATGGCATATACACAGGTTTGACTTGAAATACAAATTTATCATCATCGAGTTGTGCAATCTCTAAAGCAGTCAATACGTTCCGCGTTTTCTTTATTAGCTCATCGAGAATTTTAATTACTTTCTCTCTAGATGTGATTCCTGCTGCTCTCATCAAGTCGTTAACGGATAAAGGTCTGCCAGCAGCATAGAGCGCTGCTTCAATTCTGGCAGTAATTTCACCATCCGGAAGAGATTGAGGCACTTGACTGTAACTATTTAGCCAATCTTAATCAATGTTTTCGTTAAGATAAATCAATATCTCATCATCTTTTTGCTCTAGAAATATTTTTTGTTTCATGGCAAGATAAAGCATTGCAATAAAGCATCTGACCGTTTCAACTGAGTCCATTTTAAGCGTAAGATTTCTAAACTCAATACGTTTGTCAGCGGTAACAATATCAAAAATCATGTCCTCATAAGACTCTAGAATTTTCTCGAATTTTACTAAATACTCGTCAAAGTTGAAAGTCTCGACAGATTCCAGATTGAGTTGATTTCTTTTAGGTTTGGGATTTGTCAGTCCGTTTATCATATTTTCAAGTACGTGTAACAGTTCTTCAAGTGTTACAGGATAAGTAGGCTCTATTCTGAAAGGAATTTCAAGCGGCTTGAGATTTGGTATTGGTTGGATATCAACAGTCTCAATACCTTTTTTTGTTTTAGAGATTTTTTCTAAACGCAAAATACTTTCCACTTTTAGGCGATAAATTAATGAAGAAGACAAGGCAGCTATTCCACACATCCTGAGGTCTTTTTTGCCACTTTTGTTGATCAATTTTAACAACATTTCCAATAGCACGGAAACATCGATTTCCCAAACATCTTTTTTTGATAATACCGAGGGATTAAAAAGCAAATCAAGTGGCGGTTGAGAAATGCTCTTCTTTGTTGTCATATCCGTCTCATCTGCCTCGGACATTAATGAGAATAAGGGCTTCTTGATTATATTAATTGGTATTGTATAATAAATTTCAGACTTGCTGTAAAATAAAACTAGGAATGCTGGAACAACATTCAAAAGTCACTGTTTTGTAAGTTAAAAAAAGTGGAGAGTGTTATCGTCATTGGCTACAAAGAAAGAGTTAAGGGACAAGGAAAATCAAGAACGTCTTGCAAATGCTATCAATACTTTAGATAGTATAGCTAGAAACAACAATATTCAAAAAAATATTCGAAACATTGTGAGGGAGATCTTGACGGGAATAAAGGATGAAAAAAATGGGTCCATATCTGTTAGAGCGGCAAATACTATTAGTATGCTAGATAATGTGACTCAGAATCCGCAGATGCAATCTCACATACGAACGCTGCTGTGGCAAGTCGTTTCGACCCTGGAGAGCATAAGAGAATAGAAACTGATTACTTAATCAAGAGGAATCAACATTCTTGGCCTGTTTTAACTGAGGTGGAAGTTTTTCAAGTTTATGAGTTGGATTAGCAAGATAATGTCTAGATGCACCTTCACCGCTAAGGACGATATTACAATTAATACATTTGTATCTTATAGCCAATTACATTATTACTTATACGCACATATCTAAAAAGATACTGAAGCCAACTCCCACTTCTCCATATCAATCTCACGATTTTAGACATCGTAGCTCAATTCTGCATATTTAGCTCTTGGTAAAGTGACACATAAAGCATCACTTGAAACAAGCTAGTCACTGATGGAACTTTGTAAATAACAATCAATCAATCTAAATATTTTATACTAATTAGCTTTTAGATAGAGGTCAATTGCATAATGTATTTGATTAGATATTTATCATATAAATGATGTAAACCGCATACGCTAAATTTTACCAAAATGGGGACTTTAATATCACCTCAATCTAGGAGGTATTGTATCTGTAATGTTTCACTAGAATTACGAATAAAATGATTATGTCTTATCTTAGTTTGATTATTTCTCGGTTATCTGGAACAATTGACCTTATTTTTAACCTAGAAAATATATTGCTAGCTACATTTTCCGACTTGGATTTTTCTCCGTGGTTAACAAGTACCCGTTTGGGCTTGACTCTTGCAGTAAAATTCATAATCTGACTAAAATCACTATGTCCACTAAATCCGTCAATTTTTTGACTCTCACATTTTATTGGAATGACCTTGACCTTGCCTTTTTCATCCATCATGCTTATCTCCATCAATCCTCCATCTATGACCCTTCTTCCCAGTGTTCCGTTTATCTGGTAAGAAACAAACATTATTTTATTTTTCTTGTCTGGTGCAATTTTCTTAAAGTATTCCACCGATGGACCTCCTTCTAACATACCAGAGGTAGCCATTATGACGCTGGGATTTTCATCATTGAATACATCTTCCCTTCGTTCATAGCCATTAATGACTGTAAAGTATTCTGATTGAAACGGATTAACACCGTTTGACACGGATTTTCTAACATCAAAGCCAAGGTAGTGTGCATATGCCATGTGTATGGCGCTAGCTTCAGAAATCATACCTTCAATGAAGACAGGTGCCTCCATTAAACGTCCTTCTCTCATTTCCTTATCAAGGACCAACATTATTTCCTGTGCCCTTCCAACAGCAGGAACTGGAATCAATACCTTACCTCCCGACGATAATGTCTTGTTGATAGCATCAGTAA
>DAIRDV010000040.1:0-3981 GCA_036795955.1 Nitrososphaeraceae archaeon
GGTGGCGAACGAGTGTCTAAACTGAATGAACTACTCAGACTTTCAGAGTATGATTTAATAAAAGGCATGATGGATTTGTCATTCAACTAAAATGGCAAGCGCAAATCAAGAAGAAAATGCAGATAATTCTGTATCGGAATCTGAGAACCAACAAACCGAAGACACTTCCAGCCAATCATTTGTGGAAGGTGGAGAGGAAATTCAGGAAATTGAAAATGATAACCTAGAAAAAATGATACTTTCAACAGGAATACGTGTAGGAACTCCTGTAAAGACTAAATTTATGTCACCCTTTATTGTTCGGGCAAATCCCGAAGGTCTCTATATCTTGGATATTAGCAAAACTCTTACTAGGATTGACGTGGCTGCAAAGTTTATTGGAAGAGCAGACATTTCTAAGATTATAGTTACGTCGGCCAGAGAATATGGAAAAACACCGGTGCAAAAGTTTTGCGAGGCAACAGGAGCTTCTGGTATTATAGGACGATTCATGCCGGGAACATTTACCAATCCCTCGCTTTCAAGCTATATGGAACCACAGGTGGTCATTGTCACAGATCCGCAAGCAGATCAACAAGCCGTACTCGAAGCGACCAGGGCTGGAGTTCCAGTAATCGCTATTGCAAATAGTGATAATGTTACTTCTAATGTTGATCTAGTAATACCAGCAAATAACAGAGGAAGAAAAGCTCTTGCAACAGTATATTGGCTTCTTACAAGAGAGGTATTAAAGAAGCAAGGAAAAATCAAATCCGACTCTGAAATGAAAATTTCAATTGATGACTTTGAGACCAAATTGGTCGAAGAGATATCTTGAGTGCTAACGTAAGAGAAGCTGCTGTCTCTGGTATATTCTATCCAAAAAACTCAAAAGAACTTAACCTGAATATTGAATCTCTTTTTAGGGATTCCAAATTTGGTCCGGGAAAGTTACCTCCATCTAGTAACACTGAAAAGATATATGGAATGGTCTGCCCCCATGCAGGATACATGTATTCCGGTGCTGTGGCTGCCAACGGCTTTTACGAACTTTCAGCTATGAAATTTCAATCCGTAGTAATACTTGGTCCGAACCATTATGGCATGGGAAGTGACGTAGCAGTAATGAATAAAGGCTCCTGGAAAACTCCACTTGGCGATATAGAAGTAGATTCTGAATTGGCTCAAGAAATATACCAAAATTGCGGAGTAGCTAATTTGGATGAATTAGCCCATTCCAGAGACCATTGCATTGAAGTTCAGCTCCCCTTTCTTCAATACATACAAAAAGAAATCAAAATAGTTCCAATCATCTTGATTAATCAGGGTAAGAGCATGTGTAAAAAGTTAGGAATGGGAATTTATGATTCTATAAAGAAACGAAATACCATACCAATAGCATCGTCTGATTTAACGCACTACGAACCGAATACACAGGCATATGAAAAGGATAAACTCTTGATTTCTGCAATCCTGGATCTTGATATTGAAAAATTTTATTCAATTTTGATTTCATTTAATGTAACTGCATGTGGATATGGCGCCATTGCCACCGTTATGGAGATATCAAAAAAAATGGGAGCGACAAAAGGCAAGTTGTTAAAGTATGCCACAAGTGGTGACGTCGCAGGAGATAATAAATCCGTTGTAGGATATTCGTCAATATTGTTTGTATGAGCAACAGAATAAAAAAGGCTGCATCGTCAGCACCTGCAAAGATAATACTCTTTGGAGAACATTTTGTAGTATATAATAATCCGGCTATAGTGGCAGCAATAAACAAACGAGTTCATGTAGATACTCAAACTAACAACAGTTCGCGTATCAATATTAAATCTGGTGATCATTCAATTTGTCTAGTATCAAAGGATAATGAAGACCTCGATTTGATACGTGACAAACACACATCATTTCTATTCCCAATCTTCAAGTGCATATCATATGTGTTATCGGAGAAGAATAAATCCGATATTGGTATTGATCTGAACATTGAATCTCAAATTCCATATGGCGAAGGTCTAGGCTCATCGGCAGCTACGTGTGTTGCGACTGTCGCAGCACTTTATTCATTATTTTCATATAGCAACAGAAATCAGATTTATGAAACTGCAAAGCTCATGGAACAAAACATTCACAAAAATTCATCAGGGGTTGATTGTTATGTATGTACTTTTGGTGGAATTACAAGTTATCATCCAGACATGGGCTTTAGTAATATCGGACCTAAAAAGAAATTTAAATTATTAGTAGGGACTACCGGATTAAAACATTCAACGGGCGAAGTCGTGTCACAAGTTAAAGAATTCAGAGAGAAAAATTCAAGCCAATTTAAGGATCTTTCTCAAAGTGCCAATTTAATCTATAAGAGAGCAATCAATTCTATGCTCGAAGGTAATGAATTGGAACTAGGACGAATGTTTACCGAAAATCATAAATTATTGTCCACATTGGGTGTATCACACCCCGAAATTGAAAAAATGATTGATGTATGTCTCGATAGTGGTGCGTTGGGAGCGAAATTGACGGGTGCTGGAAAAGGAGGGGCAATAATTGCATTATTACCGCAAGATAACTGCCTAGAGGTATTATCGAAAATATCCAAAAGTCCTGGCGAATGGATGTCTGTGGAGTTTGATTATGATGGTGTAATATCGGGTTAATTTTGGATTCGATATTAAAATAAAATTTAAATTTTCTTAACAAAACCTAACATTTAATGCGGCAGGAAGTCGTTTTGATAAAACTAGGAGGCTCTGTAATTACTCATAAGGAAAAACCGATGAGTGTCAATAACGTAGCCATAGATAAAATAATCAAGGCCTTAGCATCGGTAAACGTACCGATTATTATGATACATGGAGGAGGGTCTTTTGGTCATTATTGGTCCACAAAATATGACATGCATTCTAAACCGGAAAAGTACTCTTCCGAAGGGATAGCGGTAGTTCATGAATCAATGATTTCATTAAATCATATTATAGTAAAATCAATGCTGAAATTAAAAATGAAGCCCTATGCAATTCCACCTATATCTATTATTCAAGACAAAAAACCACTTGGAAAGAAGATTTTTGAATTGGACTCCATGACCAGAGACATGATAACCCCAGTTACATACGGAGACATCGTGTACAGGACACCACACAAATATTCAATACTTTCTGGCGATGAATTGATGAGCATTATTTCCTCTGTCTTAATGCCAAGAAAGGTAATTTTTGCTGTAAATGTAGATGGAATATATAAAGATCCATCTGGTAATGAGGTAATTCCATTAATCGACGGAAAATCATCGGTCAATTTTTCAGATGTCAAATTTGATGTTACAGGGGGCATGAAACGAAAGTTTCGTGAGGCGCTAAAGATTTCACTTAAAGGAATTGATGTACATATTATAAACGGGTTGAAACCAGAGAGAATCTTGAAGACATTGGGGAATAAGAAAACAGAAGGTACAGTAATAAAGGGAAAAAGGTCCAGTACCCGAAATGCCTGATGAATCTGACTCTCCTTCTAATATTGAAGTAATAAAACAACGAAAGAAAGAAGGAATAGTTATTCCTTTAACGAGGAACGTTCAAGCGAAAGAGTCTTCAACATATTTAGAGTTTATCAAATTAATTCATAATGCCCTGCCAGAAATTGATTATGACAGCGTCGAGACTAATCAAAAATTCCTAAAACACAATTTTGATGCGCCTATTATCATTGACTCAATGACCGGAGGAACTCCTGAGGCAACTAAAATAAATTCAAGACTTTCCCTTGTCGCGGAAAAATTTGGGCTTGGTATGGGGCTCGGAAGTCAAAGAGCGGGGCTATTGAGCAGTGAACTTTCAGAGACCTATTCAATAGCAAGATCAAATGCACCAAATGCATTTCTTGTTGCCAATATTGGAGGTGCGCAGCTTTCAAAGGGATTGAAGTTGCGAGATATTAAGAACATGATTGATATGATTGAAGCAAATGCGCTAGTGGTGCATTTGAATCCCCTACAAGAAC
>DAIRDV010000040.1:3995-7186 GCA_036795955.1 Nitrososphaeraceae archaeon
GGAAGGAGAACCAAAATACAAAGGAGTCTTATCAAAGATAAAGGAGATTTGTGAAAATTTTGACATTCCAATAATTGTAAAAGAAGTCGGGGCTGGAATTTCAATGGAAGTTGCCAAGCGTTTAGAATCCTCCGGAGTCTCTGCTATCAACATTGCTGGTTCTGGGGGTACTAGCTGGGCAGGTGTAGAAAAACTAAGGGCCGAAACAGCTCATGACTCTAACAAAATAAATTTGGGGGAATTATTCTGGGATTGGGGAATCCCGACAGCATTAAGTTTGATGGAAGTGAGAAAATCGGTAAAACTACCTATAATTGCATCAGGAGGAATTCGAAACGGTCTAGAGATAGCAAAGTGTATTGCTTTGGGGGCAAATATGTGTGGAATGGCCTATCCATTTCTTAGACATGCTTCAAAGTCTCTTGAGAGTTTGTGTGAATTTACCAATAAGACTTTGATAGAGCTGAAAAGCACAATGTTTCTAGTTGGATCCAAAAATATTTCTGAGCTGGGTAAAACTAGATTCATAGTTACGGGAGAACTTGCAAAGGTGAAAAAATGGATAATCTAAAAGACGATCTTAATGAAGTAGTTTCACGAGTTAGAAATTTTACTCTATCCATTCTGGATGGTGAACCTGCCAAGTTGTATGGAGCTGCAGGTACTTATTTGTCCAGTGGTGGAAAAAAGCTTAGACCATTCATGGTAATAAAAAGTTGTGAAATGTTTGAAGGGAACGAAGAAAAAGCGTTACCAGCCGCTGCATCAGTTGAACTCATTCACAATTTTTCATTGATACATGACGACATTATGGATAACGATGACATTCGTCATGGTGTCCCTACGGTCCACAAGGAATACGGTCTACCCATTGCTCTTATAGCCGGAGATATTTTGTTTTCCAAAGCATTCCAAGTGCTTGGTTTGCATGGAAAAATGACCGGTCATAATGACACCATCATATCTCAAATGAATCGGATTTTGTCTACAGCGTGTGTTCATGTATGCGAAGGTCAGGGCCTCGACATACAAATGGCCTCGAGCACAAAAATCCCCACTATAAATGAATATCTGGAGATGATACGAAAAAAAACCGCGTCCTTGTTTGAAGTTTCATGTGCGTTAGGTGTTCTGTCTTCTCCGGACCCATCGGATAGAAACGTTGAGAACTTGTCTAAATTTGGCCGATTCACCGGGATTGCGTTTCAACTAATAGATGATCTAATAGGTGTTACTGGTAATCCTGAACTGACAGGCAAAGCAGTTGGAAACGATATCAGAGAGGGCAAAAAAACTTTTCCAATATTGTTGGCCCTGGAGCATGCAGATACGAATAAGAGAGAAAAAATCTTGAAAGTTTTTGGATCTAAGGGGGCAAATCGCGATTATGTTGAAGATGCAGTTTACGCAATATCTTCATTGAACATTGAAGAAGAGGTACGCAAGACGGCTCATGAGAATATGGTAAAAGCCTTTGAAGCAATCGATGGTTACAAGGAAACAAGTGCCAAAAATGCACTCGTATCGTCTGCGAAGTTTATAGTTGAAAGGAGTTTGTAGTCTTTTGAGCAGTAACGAAGAAATTCATAGACTAGTTAATGCTATCGCTCTGAAGAATGCATCGGAACATTCAGGGAATACTAATGTAAATACCGTTCTTTCTAGGATACTAAGCCTAAAACCTGAATTAAAAAAAGAAATTAAAACATTAATAGAAGAAATCAGAGTTGTAGTTGACTCCGTAAATAAACTAGACATACAACAACAAATAGAATATCTAGACAGCACATATTCTAAAGATAAACTTCTTGATTCCAAGTCGAAACACGAACATGCTGAATCACATTCACTTCCTGAACTTGAGCTGACAGAATCTCAGGTTGTTACTAGATTTCCACCAGAACCTAATGGCTATCCGCATATAGGTCATGCGAAAGCAGTAATAATAGACGAGGAATATGCCAGGATGTATAATGGTAAATTAATTCTAAGGTTTGATGATACTAATCCGATGAACGAAAAATTGGAATTCTACGATGCAATAAGGAATGACCTAGAATGGCTTGGAGTTAAACCAGATATCACAAAGAATACTTCTGATGATATTAGTAAATTACATGAACTAGGGAGAAAAATTACAACCAAAGGAGATGCTTATGTTTGTACTTGCGAAATTAATAATATTCATAAGATGAGAATGCAGCAGATCGAGTGTCCCTGTAGAACTAATATCGATAATTCGGAGCACAACCAGGAGAGACTAGGAAAGTTTTTTGACGGAACCTATCATCAAAATGAAGCAATAGTTAGATTTCGTGGTAATATGCAAGATCAAAATACAGTTATGAGAGATCCGACACTCTTCCGGATTATAGAAGCATCACATCCACTCTTGGGTCAAAAGGTTACCGTGTGGCCAACATATGATTTTGCGGCACCTATAGAAGATAGTCTTGACGGTGTTACTCATGCATTAAGAACTAAGGAGTACGAGTTGCGAAATGCATTATACCAAGATATTTTGGAACGATTGGAGTTGAGGAAGCCGAAGGTTGTAGAATTTTCGAGATTAGAATTTGAAAACATGCCTGTTTCGAAAAGAAAAATTAAGAAGTTGATAGATGACGGTATGATAGAAGGATGGAATGACCCTCGTCTTCTTACACTTTCAGCATTACGTAGAAGGGGATTTGATCCAAAAGCAATTAGGAGCTTTGTTCTGAGCCTAGGTTTGACTTTGGCAGAGACTAAACCTCCGTTCAAGACACTGGAATCTATCAACAGAAAAATACTTGATCCTAACACAATTCGATTATTTTTTGTAAAAAATCCAATCATGTTACTCATTCAAGACGCTAAAGACATTAGGGTAAAATTAAACAATCATCCTACTAGTAATCTCGGCACGAGAGAAGTAGACGTATCTAAAGTAATTTATATCTCACATGACGATGCTGCTGCACTTCGTATAGATGAACAAATAAGACTCATGGAATTGTATAACGTAAAAATAAACGAGATAGATTTAGAAAATAAAAAATTAATCACTGCTTCCTATTTGAATAATGAAGTAGTAAAAGAAATGAAGAAGATTCAGTGGGTCTCAGAGAAGAATTTGTCAAAATACAGAATCAGGGTTCCAAAAGAGATCTATGACAATGACAAATTCAATCCAAACAGTTTAGAAATTA
>DAIRDV010000041.1:0-3571 GCA_036795955.1 Nitrososphaeraceae archaeon
GGTGTCTTATGGCTGAACATATGAGACTATTCAATTCTGATTAGGGAATAATTCAATAATCAATATCTTTTTCATGGAAATATTTGATTTCCAGTATATCTATCGATAATCTTTATTGCTTTTGTAGGGCACGCTTGAGCCGCCATAACGATCCTGTCAAGAGTATCAGCGGATTCTGATTGGACCCTTGCCTTTGGATTAATGTGTTTACTCTTATCAACGACAAACACTTTTGGTGCTATAGTTTCACATCCGCCAAAAGCCAAACACAAGGATGGTTCAATTAGGATATGGAATCTGCTTCTTATGGTGTCTAGGAGTAAGCTATCATGTCCAAGGTTAGTATGGGATTGGTGGTGGTTTGTAAAGTTATTTGGATTCACTCTGTTTCCACTTGATAAAATTTCATTGTTTACTTCATTACTGGGTTCATCTGAATCAAATTTATCATATGAATCTGAATCATATTGTTTTCTTTTTTTCCTATCTGAAAGAATTTCGAACGCTTCGTTAATTTTTCTGATTGTCTCTTCGGCAGTTGGTGATTTATTTCTGTCCGGGTGATATTTTCTTGCGAGCCTCCTATATGATTTTTTTATTTCTTGAAAATTGGCATCTTGAGATACTCCTAGAGTCGCATAATACCCCCGACTATCCATCAATTAATCTACTAGTACCTATTATTTAATCACTATTTGAAAGCAAAAGATATCCCTAGTAGCAAGAATATTCAATCTATCTAGATCAAAAAGATGTCAAGATTTCTTACCTGATATGAAAGGGTTGATGACGCCATAATAATTTTCCAATGCCAATTTATCATCATAGCATTTTTTACACACACATAATTGGGAAACAATAGCTCTATCGCAATCTTTTTCAAACTCACATTCAGTGCATCCAGCAAATGATCCACAGATTGCGCATTTTAGCTGTTTAGAATTTACTGAAACATAGGACGGATCGGATAAATCTCGTGTATGACATTCTACATGTTTTATCGATTTACTTGTTTTTGACCATAATGCTAATTCACCCTTCGATATCTTCTTTCCGCAAGACTTACAACTACTACTGAATTTTACAGTAAGGTTAATCCAATCATTGCTCCTTGTTTGCAACAGATTAATCAAAGCACATCAAAGATAATAATCTAACGAGTGATTGAGAAAGAGAGGATAATATTAATTGGCCCAAAAAATTCTATGGGTCATTTGAAAAATTTTTCAATTTTCAATACTACGGTTTTTTCTTCTCCAATCATATTCATTACGGCATCGAGAAGTTCGCATGCTTCTTGTTCAAACGCTTGTATGAGATATCTATTTCCATTTACGCTTACTTCTAATGAATAATATTTTATGCCATTCAACATGAGGCATAAATGGTTTGAGGATTTAGTAATTTTACCTCCCAAACTCAATAACATGGTCAAGGCATCAATACTACTTTTGTAATTCAAAATTGCTGCTGACCTCATTGATCAAACTTGATGAAAATAATAACAGGAAAAAGTGAAATTACCTTCCATGACTTTAGGCACACGAATTACAATATGAAAATTATGATATAATTATTGGATCATCTCAGAGAGAGGGAGACGACATCAAGTAGTACCTGCATCAAATTTGACTAATTAAAAAAGCGTTACTCCTATTGTTTTAGTTCAAATTGTTATTATCGATATACTAGTTATTGTTGCTACATCTCTTACATATACCAAACCAGCCAGCTATTCTGTTTTCCATCTTATGCTCAATAACATTTGTACCACATTCAAAACAAAAGTATCTTTTTTCCATTTTATTCTGAATTATTAAACAATGCATTCATAGTAGATCTTTGTGATACCGCCGGCTCATGATCTGAACGGACAACTAGAGTTCTATTAGAAATCACCATTCTTCTTGACATTGAATACATTTACTTGATGATTTCTTCTAGAGTTCTTTAGCTTCAATGAGAGTAACCGGCATTGTTAAATTGGTTGGTGAGGTCGAGTTTCTTTACTGTGGTTTTATAATGAATAGTTTCGAATTATTGCCATCGTAGCCTAAGAGATATGCCTGGTTTGTTGAAGAGTTGATTACGATATTATTAACTATAAAATCAGTTTCAAATTTATTTATGATGTTGTTAGTCGTGTTTACTGATATAGCCATGCTTTTTGTGCCGTTTGAATTCTTAGATAATATATTGGTTAAATTTTGGTCAACTATATAGAGTGATTTGTCATTTGGATTAAACAAGATATTTTTTACTGATTCTCCTTGTATACTTGAAATGTTCTTCTTACTTTTGAGATCTATCGCATTAACTTTTCCATCAGAGCCTGCCTCGTACAATACATTCTTTTCTTTGTCGAGAGTCATCGCAATTGGACTTGGTGCTGTTATATTGTCAGTTATGATGTTATTTGATTCATCTATTATCGAAATGAGATTGTCATATTTTGCTCCGGCATATAATAAATGAGATTCTGGATCTAGTTGTATATCCTTTATTCCATATTGCCATTTATCGATAAGCACTGATTGTAATGATTTTCCATCTACTACATATAAGCCCGGTTTTCCTCCCTCAGGATATAATGATCCAAGGTATATTGTATTGGTAACAGGGTTGAAAGATATGCCTGCCAATGACCCTTCTTTACCTTCTTCAGTTTCACCATACAATTGAATCCTCTTGAATTTATTATCGGTTGAGTTGATGATATATAGAGTGTCGTATGCAACGTCGGTACCATTCTCCTTTACTATATGCTGACCTGCGGCGTAAATGACACCTTTATCAGAATCTATTGCAATATTTGTCAGAAAATCACTCTTTTGGGATCCGATCTTAATTGTGTCAGAAAGCTTGTTTTGAGCAGTGTCAATAACATAGATTAAATTCTTTTCTCCTGAGCTTGTCGCAAATATTCCATAAATTTTATTTGTTTTTTCATCTATTGCCATTGAGACTGGTTTATCTTTTCCAAGGACCATTGAAGATACCGAAAAAGTACCCGGAGATTGCGAATAAACTGAATTTAATATAGAAACCGTCAACAACGTTATGCCGACAGAAATAATGGTAAAAAGAGCTCTACGAGAACTCCTAAACTCATACATGTTAATGATTATTAAATTTACTTATTAAAGATATAGAAACTTAATGATGGAAAAATGTTTATTTCAAATTTTCTCTATTGAGTTTCCAGATATTCTAGATACTAATTAGGCACTCATGTGGATCTCAAGTGGATATATTGCATGTAGCAATCAATTACATTGTACAATTTCCCCGACTATCCTGAGGAAGAAGCGGGAGCGGTCCATCAAATATAGAATCAACAAGTAACATAATAGTGGATAGGGGATTGTTGGTTTGGAAGTATCTTCTGGTTTCTGATATTGTAAGATTTATTAGATAATTTATCCTTATCATAATTAATGAATCAAAAGACTATTGTAGCTTCTTTCCTCATTTGTTTCTCATTTACAGTACTTGTTGGCGTAGTTGGCGTTGTTGTAGCAACCCCAAAGGAATTAGGGTTTGGTTTTATACAAACTTCATACGCTTTCAA
>DAIRDV010000041.1:3671-7020 GCA_036795955.1 Nitrososphaeraceae archaeon
TGGTACTAATGCTGCGACGAATGGTACTAATGCTGCGACGAATGGTACTAATGCTGCGACGAATGGTACTAATGCTACCCTTTCTAAAAATACACAAATTACTTCTGCCGATACAAAAGAAGCTACCGATGGAAAAAGCCTGGATATCGACTTACAAGTTCAACCTTTCCCAGTTACACAAAGTGGGAATTCACAATTTAAGATTACCTTTTTACAACCATCTTCTCAAACAGTACAGGTTCACGTAGACTATGATCTTTCAATCTCGAAAATGAATAGCGAAGTTTTCAGGGCATCGTCTTCGACTGGACAACCGTTACTCCACACAGCAGAGGGAATCGTCACTATTCCGTATAAATTTAGTCAAGGAGGCGAATATTCAGTTCAAGTAAGTGTCATGGGGATCAATTTTATTCCTATAAAAACAGAACAGGCCTCATTTGATCTGAAAGTAAGCTAAGTCAAACTAATCCAAAGGATAGATTTACGAAACTTAATTAATCTATCTTCAAGCTATTGGTTTTCTGTTTCGTTTGTACTCTCATTATCTGTAGATGTATCGATTTCCAAAGTCGTAGAATCTGGCTTTTCATTAAGTAATTTGAAATCACTATTGTTGATAAACGCGTATGCAACGAAAAGCAATAACACTGCACAAAATATCGCACTCACCAACAAAAGCATATTCATTGTTGTATTGGAATATTTTCTCGAGTAATTTAAAGTAGTATTAAGATTTAAACATTAAGTCAGGCCATAAAATTAATTCAATATTCTACAAAAAATATTGAGACATGGCAATGTATAACAATTTTAACAAAAATAGTAAACATTAACTGAGCTCAAGGAATATGAGCCTACAATTTCATCACAATATCCATAAAACAAATTGAATTTATCAAGACATTTAGAAAGATTTGTAGGTAGATTTGACTGGACGACCCTAGACCTTGTATATCTGAGAAAATGGACAGTCATAGGAATTATCATAGGAACTCTATCAGGATTTCTGGTGATAATCGGCTTTGAGGCAGTTAGAATTTTTTCATCTTTTTTTCTAAGTGATATAGTGAGATATATCCAGCCATATCCAGAAGATGTGGCAAGCCTGTCTTCTGATTATTCTCTGTATGTATTAAAACCATGGCTCATCCCAGCAACCTTAGGTTTAATTGGTTTGCTGATAGGAATACTTTCTACAAAACTCTCAACAGCTATAGGCAAAAATGGAATAGATGAGATCAGTGATGAATTTCATAATAAGAAAAATCAATTTAGTCTAAAAATTTCATCGTTAAAATTATTTTCCAGTATACTGGCTATAGGAAGCGGAACAAGCGGCGGGGTTGAAGATTCTCTAGCAAATACTGGATCTACACTAGCATCTATAATAGGCAAGTTATTCAAACTAAATCAAGAGGAAATCCGTATAGCCATTGCAGCTGGAATGGGCTCTGCAATAGGAGGCATCTTAAGGTTACCATTTGGAGGAGCAATATTCAGTTTGGAATTACTCTATCGAAGAGATTTTATCATCAAGTCTCTTTATCCTGCGTTTTTGGCGTCAATAACGAGTTATATTATTTCAGGTATTGTTTTGGATTGGCCGTCTTTCTTGTATATCCCTCATGAATTTATTACAAAAACAAGTTTTCTTTCAATAGGAGCATATGGTCTAATTGCTGCTATGATAGGATTAATAGGAATAGGATATGTAAGAACCGTTCAGACTTTTCAAAAACATTTCGAGGACATGAAAATTCCACTGTACTTAAAGCCCGCTCTAGGTGGGGCAATTATTGGTATATTCGCAATTGGATTTCCGGAAATATTAGGTACTGGTTACGGTTGGTTACAAGTTGCAGCACTTGGTAATCACCAGATTTTTCCACTGTGGATAATGTTCCCTGTAATTATTATGAAAATCTTTGCCACATCAGTTTCTAATGGATCGCGAAATAGTACCGGTCTCCTTGGTCCTTCACTGGTTATAGGTGGACTTGTTGGTTCGGCCCTGATTACGCTGTTTCATTCTTTTGGAATCTTCATGTTCATAGACACTACATCCGCTACTTTGATATCAATACTTGCCTTCTTTACTGCTAGTACTAGGACTCCAATTTCTGCAATTGTTATCGGGATTGAAATCGTTGGAAGTTATACTTTACTCATTCCTACCGTAATATCAGTTATAATTTCAAATATAATTTCAGGCAAGAATAATTATATATACAAAAATTATGTTACTAATATAAGGACGCAAATCTTAAAGGATAAGAAACATGATTCTAAACTAAAAAATTACCTCATAAGAGATGTTATGAGTTCTGATTTCTATAACATAAATCGGAATACGACTATTAATGATGCTGTTCATATAATGAAAGAGTTGAATGTAAAAACATTAGTTGTTACCAATAACTCAGACAAATTTGAAGGCATGATATATTTTGAGCATTTGTCAAATGTACCAATGAAAGAGGGGACAATTGAATCTGTTATGATATACGATCCGCCTATGTTACGTCCCTTAGATTCAATTCTGGATTATTTTGAACTGGTAAGTAAGACCGCCCTGTCTGAAATACCAGTAATTTCTCCAGACGATAGTAAGTTGGTGTTGTCAATTCTAACTATGAGAGATATTAACAAACTATTGAATAACATTGATGACCCATTATTGCCTGATTTGCAAAAGAGTTATAGCAAATTACAAAATATAGGTAGCAAGCTTTTTCAAAATGTCTCGGCTAATCAAAACTTTGACAATGATAGTACACCAATTAACAAACTTAAAGATTATTTGGCCCGATAGTGGTTTCAAAAATTTAGTGAAGTTATCAGGATTTAGTTTATTCTTTAATAACTATCACAGTAATTAATCTAGAAAAGATGAATCAGAGGAGAATTAATTCTTTGAATATTAAATTAAAATAAAAGAGAAAAGGGAGGGATTTAGTTTACAGTTACATGACCCTTCATATACGGATGAAGAGTACAAAAGTAATCAAATGTCCCTGGAGTACTAAATACATGTTCAAAAGTCTTTCCTCCTGCCAAGTAACTTGAATCAAAGTCCTTGCCTGGTTCGCCACCCTCAGCACTTCCTGAAGTTACGGTATGTAGTGTAGAGTCCGTATTCTTCCAAGTTACTGTTGTACCAGCTTTCACCGTCAAGGCTGGAGGTTCAAAGAATTTTGCGTTACTAGGAGAAGATGATCCTGGAGAAATATCTATTTCACTACCTGCTGTTCCAGTCATGTTTCCAGTCATATTGCCGGTCATGTTTCCAGCCATCATTGTTCCGTTACCAGTTGCATTACCGCTACTGGCACTTGTATTGAGCATT
>DAIRDV010000042.1:0-6901 GCA_036795955.1 Nitrososphaeraceae archaeon
ACCCTCTCAACGGCCAGGTTTCAACTTAATGAGGAATCAATGAAGTAGATGTTGGACAACTTAGATCTATTTTTAATATGTATTATTTTTTTAATGACTACAAATTACTGTCAGCAAATAGTATCAGCCGACATGCTGACTAACTCTATTCGACAACGAATAGGGGATTATGACATACAAATTAATACTGTGCCCGCAAGACCTATTTCAGGCCAAGACACACACATCAATATTAGAATAAGCTCAGTTAGTAACATTCCAGTAACAGATACACCGTTGGTAATAAGAATTTCAGACGGAAAGCATCAATTATTTGAAACACATCCAGTGTTCTTATCAAGCGGACATTACACCTATAATTATAAATTTGACAGAACCGGTCTCTTTCTTGTAAGTGTGGACATACTAGACAACATGCAAAATCTAAATCCCAGTGATCCAAATGGCACACTCAACTTTGATTTCCCGATTCGCATATCAGAGCCGTTTTTGGCTGAGATTGATTCGTTAATTATTCCAATTACTGTTATAGGTACGGTAAGTGGAGCAATTATTATATTGATACTGTTTAGGAAATATAAATATAGTAAGAAGGTAATCTAATATACAAATCAGACGCCTGAACCTTAGATTTTATCTGACAAACTAATCTACTAAACTTATATTACTTAAGAGGAGACCAATTTCCAGCGTGGTTGTTAAATTTAGTTTCCACTCGATCTCGAGTATCATTTAGCATCAACGAATTGTCCTATTCTCACATCGCCATTACATTATAGTTTTCAATTTATTTTTGTAACGTCATTTTGTGCATCTACTATCAAATGAAATCAGACATGGTGGTTTGATTTTCTTTCTTTATAGTTTTATAATCCCGAGTCAAGCTATTTTCTTGGACCATGTGTTGAGTTAACTTTTTCAAATCAACATTCATGTCTATGGGATTCATATCCATCATTTCTCTAAAAATATTAACTGTCCCAGGCCCAAATCCCCCATAATGATTATTGGCTGCAACAATAGCGGTTTTAATATCTTTCTCATTATTTTTTATCTCCTTAATTTTCTCTGCCCATTTCTCCATCTCAACCCTTCGATCTATTTGTAATTTACCAAAATTACTTTCATGAATACTTCGATCTCCTATTAGTCTCAGGTAAATAAAATCAGTCGTTACTATTGGAGGGGTTTGTAACCTGTCCATCTGACTCCAGGCTAAAGATATGTTACTGTTCTTAAATAGATTATATGCTAGTTCATTGAACCAAGATCGGTGTCTTACTTCTATTGCATACCTGAACGTGTCATCAAAGAAGAAATCAGATCTTCTTAAAGCATCTAACCCTTCCTTTAGTTCAAACGAAGGTGGTAATTGGATAAGTAATGCCAAAATCTTTCCTTTGAGGGGAGTCATTCGCTCATAAAACAAAGATAGTTCTTTTTCTACATTCGTCAACCTCTTGTCATGGGTTATGAATTTGGGAAACTTTACAGTGAATCGGAAATTATCAGGAGTCCTTTTATTCCAATTTCTTACCATCGATTCGCTTGGGGTATTGTAAAATGTTGAATCAATTTCCACATAGTTGAAAACCTCAGAGTAAAAAGGTAGATGGAAGTTTTTGCTTATATCTGCAGGATAAAATGGGCCTTGCCATGACGTATAGCTCCAACCTGAACAGCCGATGTAAAGTTGCAATCAGTTAATAGTAAATCCCAAATTTAATTATGTCTTTTGGAAAAAGCTTATCAATTGCAGAGGATCAAATACATCTGGCATCATCTCAACACAGCATTTTTGTTTCAAAGATATGAGATTTTTTTCAAGATCTAAGCCTGTTTACCTGAATCGCCTATTTCTGCTCAATAAAAAAAATCTGAACGCGATACTAGGAAAGATATCAAATTTGATAGCTCACATTGACGCTAAAGTAATAACCACAATAACAATATTGGGAAATTTATAATTTACACGAGAAAAAATTAAAGAACGTCTTGAGTTCTATGAAGTTTGAAAATAACTATAATCGGTCCAATATGAGCTATATTATAGATATGCCCTAAAAATAATAATATGAAAATAACCGAAATTCTGATTCATTATAATCACACGTTGAAATGATAGATATTTTCCATGGTGTAGATATTTATAGTATATCCACTAGCTTGAGTAATGCGATGAGCATAATAATCTATGGCTTAGTCACAAGTTTGTTGTTGACTACTTTAACCCTAGGTACCCTGGTTATTTACGCAGTAGACATCAAGGGAACGGTTGCAGATGATAATATCGTGGGCACGGCGACCGATGATGATATGAGAGGATTTAGAGGTAACGACATAATTAATGGATTGTCAGGTAGTGACGAAATTCAAGGCGAGGCAGGTAATGATATGCTTAATGGTAGTGATGGAAATGATTATCTATCGGGAGGAGATGGCAGTGACACTATTGATGGTGGACCGGGTAACGATGAACTCCACGGCGATGATGGAGTAGACAGGTTAATTGGGGGAACTGAAAATGATATCTTGTATGGTACTTCCAATAACGATTATCTTGACGGTGGCCCTGGGGATGATCGCCTTTATGGTGGTCCAGGAAACGATACTTTAAGCGGCGGTCAGGGCGGCGATTACTTTAGATGCGGGTCTGGCGTAGATAGGATAACTAATTTTAATACTGCAGATGGTGATCATGAATATGGCGATTGTGAAGTTAAGTGATTATTCTGCACTACTGTACATTTGGTAACAACTATTCGAGTAATCACATACTACGGCTTTTCAGGGCCGATTGATATGTATTGTTAGTTTAACAAAACATAAACTTGTAATAAATACACTTTAACCGGCAATTTCTAGCTATTTCTACTGTAATCCCAAGTAGAGTAATACAGTGGTTTGATTTCTAGCATCACGGAATTTCCATCTCGTACATTCTGTAGTAATGTTTTTGCCATTGGATGATCAGTACTCCCAAGATACTTTAGCATTATTTTTTCTGCAATTGGGAAATTTGAATTTGGTTCACTCAAAATTTGTACATTAGCCTTTCCTCTGACGCCTTTATAAGGAGGATTCCCATCATCAATGCAAAAATAGACTTTGTCATTTTGTTGCAAATTCTTTGTTTTTTTAGAATGTTTACCAGTTTCCACAAATATTACATCTTTAGAACCATCATAGAGAAACCATGTAGGATGGACATTAGGATAATTGTCTTCATCGATTGTTCCCAGATGTAAGTTCAATTTGCTACGTGACAGAAATTCAATTATTTCATTTTCGGTGAGCTGAACTCCAAAACCCGGACTTGCATGTAATAGTTTCATATGAATACACTATGAGCTTTAAAATATAAATATACACCGAAGGTCTGCCGGTATAATGTTGGATGCGACCTAATTGTATGTTAAAAATAAAAAATGGATGATAACGATTTATTTGTCGGCAGCTGAGTGAGTTTTCATTACGGGAAGATGTTTATTTCTCCGATATCCCGATCAACTAATGTTTTACATACTACCGAATTAGTTGCGGAAGCTTCACCTTCACAATCATTCTTTTGTTTTGCGTCAAAGTCAAGATCTACCTTATTCTTTTCACCTTGAACGTTGATTGTATCGGTTGTAGTCTTATCGGATGCTAGACACCCTTCACTGCTAGTTCCAGAGGCGTCAGTATCACAATCGTTTTTTTGTTTTGTATCGGTGTCGATATTGACTTTATTCTTGAAAGGATCATCTGCAAATGCGTGTGTTGCACTGGTACCTATAACTGATCCAATCAATAATACTATTGAGGGAATAAGTATGGTCCTTGAACTTAGATTCATCGTGTTCTTACAAAGCTTTTAGTTTATATGAAGTAGGATTGATAATCTCCTAAAATTATTGTGGATGCTATTTCCTCTTTATCTTAGAATAAATAAGACCGAATGATGAGACGTACAATTCTTAGATAAAAAATTCTAGTTTTGGGTTGCTGTCATACCATTTAATATTGCATTCTAGAGTGGGAAAATATTTGAAATTATGTCACACTGTGAAATAACTACGTTTAAGTTTATTACTAACTATTCAAATCATTCAGCAATATATCATTTCATGACACTAAATGATATGTAGGATGGTAAACTTTCTTAATGGCAGATTGATAATCAACGACTAATTTTATCTAGTATTTACGGTTTAATTTGTTGAATATCAAAGTACCAACCATAAGCGCAGCGGAAAAAATAAATCCGAAATATGACAAATTTCGATCGTAAGGAAAGATAAAAGTAGATCCAATAAATAGTGCTGACGATATAATACTAACAGGAAGAACATTTGAATTACCTCTTAAATTATTTGTTGTTCTTTGATCAATCAAATATTGTTTAATAATTGGTGCAAGGTCTACTGAAACTTCGAGCCCCTTTACAAATTTATTTATGTATCTCTTGAATTCTTCGATATAAGCGTCCTTAATCAAACCCTCCTCTTCAAGCAAACTCACCAAAACTCTAACAAATTGGAATTTTACATCATGATAGTGGTAAATTCCTTCTAGAATGGAAGCCATCCTCATATAAAGAGCCAGATTCTTAGGTAAACGGAATGGGAATCTGCTCAGGGTTTTGTTAGCCAAGTCTTGAAGTGCCTTAACTTCCATCCTATCCACCTTCTTCCCATGCAATGATTGAATACTTAATTCGAGACCTTTTTCCACTAATCTCCTGTCGACAGATGTCTCAAGTGTTCCTAATTCCATTAATACATCGGTAGTCCTTACCGGATCTTTATCCACCAGGCCAAGATACAATCTAACGAGTCTTCTTCTGGTTTCGTCATCTAACTTTCCGACCATACCAAAATCATAAAGTATTATCGTCCCATTACTAGTTATTGATATATTTCCAGGATGTGGATCAGCATGAAATATACTGTGACGCAGTAACATCTTGAAAAATAACCTGTGTATCCGATATACTAATTTAGCCCTATCAATTTCATGTTTGTCTAACGTTTTGATATCTGTTACTTTAATTCCCGGCAAATATTCTAATGTGATTACATGCCTAGAAGTCCTATCAAGATACACCTTTGGAATGATTACTGACTTGTCCCCCTTCAAATTATTTTTGATTTGTATTAAATTTCTGGCTTCTACTCTATAATCCATTTCCTCATAGACTGTCTCGATGAATTGAGAAAGCATTCCCTCAGCTGAGAACCTTAAATTTTCATCTATAAATCTGGTAGCTATTGGTAATAATTTTTTCAGTATGTAAATATTTTGCCCTATGGTTTCTTCTATATTGGGCCGGCTTATCTTCACTACGACTTCTTGGCCTTTGTATCCGGCTCTGTATACCTGACCTAGACTTGCACCAGAAATTGATGCTGGATCAAAATAATCAAATACTTCATCAAGACACCCAAGCTCTTTTTCAAGAATTGGTCTCACATCTGAAAACGGTTCTGGAGACACATCATCTTGAAGGCTCTCCAGTACATCCAAGTATGGTTGAGGTAGTAGATCTGCTCTAGAGGAAAGCCATTGACCCAGTTTTATATATGATGGTCCAAGGTCTACAAACGTCTTAAGTGCTCTCTCTGCATGTTTTCTGAATTTCTTTTCGTTTACATTCCTCCCTTCTTTTTTGACCCATTCTCTTCTGTCCTTTCTAAGGTACACAATAACTGGAACTAGCTTCAAAATTGTTTTTATTATTAGCAAGATGGAGGGTTTCTTGAATAAAAAATCATGGTCTTTTCTATCGGTGTCTATGGCCGCATTCAATAATTCCTTGCTATCTTCCATCAAGAATATTTTCTCCCCAATGAATTCTGATAAAGTTATGATAGTTAAAATGAATAGTCCAGAAGAATCGCGCAGCAGAGAGGTCCAAGATCACTTTTAACATGAGTTATTTTTCCCTATCAATAAGATAACCAGAAAGAGCAGAAAGTGCTACAACCCCAGGAAAATATTTTGTGGCATCAACCATTATGTGTCCCACAGGATCATTGCGGGGATCTATTTTATCATAGTGGACACTATAGTGATTTTCATATTCCCGAATGTGTAAATTGCCGTGTCTAAATTGTTTAATAGATCCTTTCTTTTCTCCCAGAATAGTTGATTTATACTCAATCAGAGGCCTTACTGTTTTGGGTACAATGATATTTCCCTCGTTATCAACAAAAGACATAGCAAGCTAACAATAACTTTGGATATAAAAATTACCTTATATTTTTCACACAACCACAAATGAGAAATTATAAAAAAGTGATTTTTCAGTTTTGTGTCATTAAAACATCAATAATATAAGAAGACTTTTATAGAATATTATCTACTTTTTGTTCTATGAGTGATACAAAAGGTAAGGTTCCAAATATAGTTGCAATTGAGGTCATAAAGAAGAATGGGGTTGATGTTGAAAAATTAAAAGAATTAATTACAAAAGGTGTAGGTGCTGAATTTACAACGTATTATTATTACACAATTTTAAGAATGCATTGTACCGGCCTGGATGGCGAAGGAATTAAGGAAATAGTTGAAGAGGCCAGGATTGAAGATAGAAATCACTTTGAAGCTATGGTACCTAGATTATATGAACTCGGTGGAGCATTACCAAGAGATATTAGAAAATTTGCAGATCAGGCAGGATGTCCTGATGCATATCTTCCCGAGAATTGGGAAAGTCTTACTCCAATTATAGAAATATTGCTTGCTGCAGAACAATGTGCAATTCGTTCGTGGGGTGAAGTATGTGATATGACTGCCGGCAAGGACCCCCGCACCTATGATATCGCACAAAGGATTATGCAAGAAGAAGTTGAACACGAAGCATGGTTTATTGAGTTACTTTCCAAGCGACCTTCTGGACACTTTAGAAGGAGATCAATTG
>DAIRDV010000043.1:0-6890 GCA_036795955.1 Nitrososphaeraceae archaeon
ATGTTTGTTACTAGGATATTAAAGATTTGTATTTATTTTTATTACAGTATTTCGTATTAAACTCAAATCAAAATTGTCAATAAAATTGGGATCGTCTGAACTGGCGAAATATCCATTCTTACAAGAAGCTTCTGAATACATCCAGGAAACAAAGTTTGACTTTGAGGAATTTGATCGTCCTGAAATGGCACATATTATTAACAGAGCTGTAGACAAATTGGAAAATGAGCTCAAGGGTAAAGTTTACTCGAACTTGGATGAATACGAGATAGAAATTATGACATTCATGGTCTCCCTATTGCTCATAAAATCAATAGGGTTGGAAGAAATATCAAAGAAATGCTGTTTGTTCGAAGCCATGAGGGTAGAAAAATTCCTGTCTACAGATTTGAGTACAGAAAGATCCCTACAAAAAAAGAAACTACTTGTTCAAAAGATCTTTAAAGAGTTGTTCAAGATCGATATTGATGTAGATTCAACTTCAAGTATTTGTAAGTTAAGTGTTCCAGACTATCTTCAAAGAGCTTCTAAGATGAACGAGCAAGAATGGAAATTGATAAACAGATCGGTAAATGATGGTTATGTTTATCTTGACACTGATGAAGCCGTAAGATTAATCCGAAATGAATTAAGCAATTTAATATATACTCGCATTAAGAATATGAAAGTCTACCAAGTTCCGCTTTTAATTAAGTCAAAGGCTGAAGAACTCCGAAAAAAATATTCAGGAAGGTATGTCTACAGAAATCAATTTAAAATTTTGGAATATCCGCCTTGCATAAAACATGCCATGGAGATAATAAACAAGGGGGAGAATCTTCCACATTCTGCTAGATTCATGTTAGCAACATACATGCTAGCAATTGGTAAAACCGAAGAGGATGTAATTGAAATATTCAAAAATTCACCTGACTATAATGAAAAAATTACGAGATATCAGGTAGGGCACCTGGCAGGAAAAAAGGGAAGTCACATAAAATATTCCGTACCTTCTTGCGATCGATTGAGAAGTGAGGATTTATGTTTTGCAGTTAAGGAATGTGCAAATCTAGTAAATCCAATTCAATTTGGAAGAAGGAAACTAGTATAATTGAATCAATTGGAAATTGTGGGTGAAAATACTAAATTTCTCAAAGACGTGTTTAGAAAATATTATTTTGAGAACAAGAATTTTCCTTACTTATATTCAATGGAAAAAAGAGAGTTTGGGTACAGAAAATTTGACTCTATTGTGGTTAGACATCTATCATTCAAGACAGTAGGTGAGCTCGTTGCGGAATTAGTACGAAACGTTCCTTTGGACGTATATTATTCAAATGCATATTATGCATTACCCTCATATCCAATTAATGAAAAACAGTGGGAAGGTGCTGATCTAATATTTGATATTGACATTAAAGACCTAAATCTTCCCTGCCTTCATGAACATACTTATTACATTTGTAATGTCTGTGGTTTTGTTAATTTAGAACAAAAATTATGTATTAATTGTAATAAAGGTAAAAATAACGACACTTCTATTCCATGTAAGAAGTGTCTTTTGGGTATAAGGAAAGAAGCAATAAAGTTACTTGATTTCTTAAGATACGATTTAGGAGTGAAGGAAAAGTACATTGAGATTTTTTTTTCTGGAAATGCCGGATTTCACTTCCATGTAAACGATCCTAACATGAGAAACTTAGATTCTAACTCGAGATCTAATGTAACGGATTATATTATTGGAAATGGATTCATGTGCGAAAGTATTGGTGTACGTAGATTTAAAAATGGTGTTACCATAAAGTTACCAAAGAGCGGTATAACAACAGGTTGGAGAAAAAAGATCGCATCCACGTTAGGAATTACTCAAAAATCCGAATTAAAACTCAAACGTATTGTGGAGATGAATGGCGGATATGAGGGATTTAGAAATGAACTCAACAAGATTGCTAAAAAGAATGGAGTTCCTATCGACGCTCAAGTTACTAATGATATCCATCGTGTATTTAGATTACCTGGAAGCATTAATGGCAAAAGTGGTTTGATTAAAGCGAAGTGCGATGATCTGGAATCGTTTAACCCGGCAAACGACGCGTGCCTACTGAGCGACTCTGAAGTTCAAATAAACATGAAAACTAAACTGAAAATTAATCTCAAAAATACTAATTTTAAATTGGAAAATACAATTGAAAAAGTTCCATCTTATGTCGCAGTATATCTTATCTGTAAGGGATTGGCCACAATTTCTAAAATCCAATAATGAAATAGAATGTTCTTTACAGTAGAGTATTGCTAATCTGTATCATAGCAAAAATCCTTGATATAAAATTGGGTATGATTATTATAGGTTCATAATTGTTAATAATCTAGGATTTGACTGTACTTGTTGTTGACAATGGTTCTCCGTTTGTCAAGGATATTACATTATGTCTAGATAAAATAGGTCATTCCTATGCTTTACTGAAATATGATGAAGATTTCGAGCTATCAAACTTTAAAAAAGTGATACTGTCAGGACGCCAAAAGTACAATAAGGAAATCAATTCCATCAATTCTAAAATTATTAAAACTTGCTTTGCTAATGAAACTCCAATCTTGGGGATATGCTATGGCGCAGAAATAATAGCCCTTACTTTTGGTGGATCAATACTTAAAACAGGCCATGTCCAAGGGCCCAACAGAATTAAGATTACAATGCCTACAATCTTACTGAAAGAAACAAGTTGCAATGTCTACGAAAGTCATTCATACGCCATATCACATTTACCTGAAAATTTTGTTTGTATGGCAAGTTCTGATTCTGCAAAATACGAAATCTTTTGTCACAATTACAAAAGGATCTACGGTACTCAGTTTCATCCAGAAAAAAGCTGGGATTGTGGTGCTAAACTTATTCGTAATTTTGTAAGTCTGTGACAAGAATTTTATTTTCCCTTACTATTATCCTATCTATTGAACCCAGAAAATGAACACACTCTTATTCTTCCATTAGTGGAAAATAAGACGGATCATGTTTGTCTTCCTCTTGCCATCAATGTAATATTGAGTTACTGGGGTGAATATGATTTCGAGCAAGAAGCCGAGCAGAGATCTAAAAAATATGATGACGTGAAAGGCTCAATATTTATTGAGGGTATTGAAATCGCCGAGAATCTTGGATTTATTACTCAAATTTATAAGAACAATTTACTCGGATTAAAGAAAAAAATAGATCAGGGTATTCCCTCAATAGTTATAATGCCTGGGTTGAACGAAACTATTCAACATGCAACAGTGGTATCAGGATATGATCCTAGCGAGAATAGAATTATCACCTATGTTCCAGAGCCTGATACAGTTGGATCAATACCAGAAAAAACATTTCTTGAACTATGGGAACAGGACGGTTTTATCGCGATTACTATAATTCCAAAAGACATGAAAGAAATTAATAACAACGATAGTTCTGCTGCAAATTCGGATCTTTCATACAGGATGTGCCTTGAAGCTGAAAGGTTACTAATAAGTGGCAATAGCAATAAAGCTGTAGAGAAAATAAAAAAAGCAATTGATCTTAACGGAAATAATGAATTAGCATTAGACATGTTAGGTTCAATCTACAACGAATTGAAATCAGATGAGGCAAAAGACTATTTTGAAGCATCCATCAAATTGAACCCAAAATTTTATTTGGCATATCGTGGAATTGGAAATTATTATCTTAGAAAAGAACAATATGACCAGGCCGAAAAATATTACTCTACAGCAATTTCTATCAATCCAACGAGATTTGGATCTATTTACAAGAACCGAGGAATTGCAAGACTAAAAATAGATGACAACAAAGGTGCAAAATCCGATTTAATTTCTTATCTCGACAAGTGTCCACAAGCTCATGATAAAAAAAGTATAGAGTTAGCCATAAAAGAACTTTCGTGATTGTGATAATCTAATCAAAACCGTTACTGTAATTAGTAATTATTGTATCTCCTAGCCGCACAATGATTGCCTATACTATAACAATTGCATCTCAGCAAAAAATCTAGAGAAATGATCTGATTATCTCCAATGCATTATCAATCCCGTTATAATCATCTGTGATCCTCTTTAACTTCTCTACATTTTGCAGGTAGGATTTATCATCAAGTATTTTATGTATAGCTTGAGCAATCTGTTCCGCATTTGTTTTAGAAGGCTCAAGTCTAATTCCAATTTTCATTCTTTCGACTTTTTCAGAATTGCCCAATTGCTCTCCATGGTTTTGAATTGGCATGGTAACCATGGGTTTTCCATATTCTATAGCTTGAGATATCGCAGCATGACCTGCCCTAATTACTATCAAGTCACTCAATGCAAATATTTCATCTCGAACAGGACACCATTCATAATACCAGCCTGTAGGGGAAAGCATTTTTGGTACAGTGCTCCCATTTGGCCTGCCTTCTGAAATAATATACTGTATGTCTTTTCTAAAGCACTTTGATGCCTCTAAAATCGTTGATATCAAATTCAGACGAGTTTCATAAGGTCCACTGATGTGGATAAAAATTATTGGTTTATTCTTATCCAGATTAAGTAAATGTAGCACTTTATTCATTGCCTGATAGTCCGCATTCCACTTTGCTGTTGTAAATCCAATATAGTGTAGTTTTTTCTTCACAGACTCCAAATTCCAAATATTATGTTCAGCTATGGTATAAGGTGGCGGAAGGTCTGGAACAAGTAATTTTTCAGACAAACTCCATATAGTTCCAAAAAATTCTCCATTTAGTTTTTCAAAGATTCTTGCCAGTTTGAATTCTCTGATCCTCGGTGATAGTAAGAGCTTTATCTGGTTCAAGATTACTATTGAAGGGATACCCAAAGTTTTTGAAGATACTATAGGAGATAAACGAGAATCGGAAATTACCAAATTCGGATTGAATAAAGAAATGTTTCTAGTTTCCTGAGCAATTTGCCTTGCAAAATTTGTAAACCATAATGGAATATTGGAAATACTATTTATTGTTGAAAATCCACCATTATTCCAAGCAAATTCAATGGGGGGCACTTTGACACACTCGTATCCTTGGTTACTAATGTACGATACCGCCTCACCGTATGAAGAAAATCTCATAGTAACGTCATCGTCTTTAAGATGTTTAGAAATAGAAAGAAGCCTACTGGCATGACCAAGACCAACCCCATAAGGAGCTAAATAGGCCTTTGTCATGATTTGGGATATCCGCGCTTTATTATATAGTGAACAGATTCGTAAATGGGCTTATGGGATGCAAAGAATTGAACTAATTTTCTGAGCGACAGAAAGAAAACTTTGGTAGGACTGAATGGGAGCTTCATTTAGGTTTCTACGAAATTTTCAGCATATATCTCGCTATTTGGTAATTTTTCCCGGAATATGTTTGATCTAAATGTGTACAAATTCGAGTCAGATAAGAGCCAAGCATCAGACGGAGCACCTGCTTTATAGCATAAATTTGTAAGGTACTCCCTGATATCCCACTTTTGTTCAACTGGAACTTGAGGTAAGAAGAGACCAGACCCGTATCTGCTTTCTAACATGAGGCCATCTCTTCCAATTACGATTTTTCTAAGAGATAAATTTGTATCTTCTACAAGAATCCGAATAGGTTTTGTTAGAATGGAAACTTCAAAAATTACCTCATCAAGTTCTTTTTCCCTGATTGCAATGAAGCGTGGATCTTGTGTCGCAGCATTTATTGCAGCATCAATTACAGAATCATGAATGTTCTTTGATGGAAGTACATAGCCAATACATCCTCGCAGATTTTTTTGTTTATTCTGCTCATTGAGATGATATATAGTAACAAAAACTCCAGACTTTTTTCTGTTATGATCAGTAGAGGTAACTAACTTCCTATTTTTGACAAATGACTCGACAGAAGTTCGTGCTAACTTTACTAGTTCCTTGCCTTCTTGTACAGTTATTTCGTCTGCATCCATAACGATTGCACACAAAATTAAAGACTAAGATACATGAATTTAATCATGAAGCAATTCGTCGCCGTATATGAGCTTCATCTCGTCGAATGTAAGTTTTCTTCCGCTTGACATCTTCTTTAACGCAGCCTCTTTTGCTATGCTCAATAGTTCCAGGTTTTCCTTATTCCTTCTAATTCTTTCCTGAGAATTCTCGTACTTGAATTCCCGTTTATCTCCGGTTCCACCAGCCCTACTTCTAAAGCTTGACTGTCTCGTACGCCTATACTCTATAGCATTTAGTTGGGTATTTACCATCTCTAGCTTTGCTTCTGCCTCGCGTAGCGCACTTCTGGCTTTTCTTCTATCTTCATAAAGACTCTCTCTCAAATTAAGAAGTTTATCTAAACTGCCTTTCAGCTTACCTATTTTTTCTCCAAGTTCGGATTTTTGTTGAAAAATGGAATTAATTTTTGTCTTTAATTTATCATATTGAATCGAAATTGTTCTGTAATCGTCTTCCTTTTTGTGAATCATCTTAAGGGAATGTAAGCGTGTAGCCATTTCTTTTGATCTAGCAACAAGTCTCCTTTCTTCATCTTTTGTAAGTTTCTTTGTCTGAATATCCCTTTCAATTTGATCCAGGTTCCTTGCTAGATTTATCATGTCAAATCTTTCCTTTCGTAGTTTGTGACCTGCAGAATCATTAGCCTTCTCGTCAAGATTTTTCATCTTGTTTCGAATTTCCATCAAATTGTTTTTTAGATCTAAAAACCTTGTATATTCAACATCTTTTATCTCATTTACCCTCTTAAGTTGGGTTCTTAGTTCTTCAAGATCCATCCTTTGTTTGTCTATCTCTTTTTTTGTAGATTCAATCGTTTGATTAAGTTCTTCTACTTTTTCTTCTCCGCTCTTTTGTTCTGCATGAAGTGTTTTCTTGAATTTTGTCAGGGTATTTAAATTCGAATCAATATACTTGCTTGATCCAT
>DAIRDV010000044.1:0-6861 GCA_036795955.1 Nitrososphaeraceae archaeon
TGGTAGGTCAAATTCATGGGAAATCTATCCGCATGGATTAGGCGATTTAAATAAGGTGAAAAAAGACACACGTAGAAATAGAAGAAAAAGAACCATTTCTACGAATCTCTAAACTTTTAGGAAATCTGTATCAGAAATTGTACTTTTCAATAATAATGATTAAATTGGCTTTTGTAATTTTTGGAGAGTAATGCCTGTTTACTTCACCCCACAAGATGCTAATAGAATCTTGCCCGAAGTAAAGAAGTTATTTTCAAGCATAACAGTTCAAAAAAATAAGGTCATCAAGCTTCAAGAAGATTTGCAAAAAATGGTTAGCAATGGAGCAAAGTTTGCTGCCTTTATAAGCAAAAAACAAGAGCTAAACAAGTCTGTTTTTAAACTATATGAGACAATTGCAGAGCTCGAGAATAAAGGAGTCATGATAAAAAGCGTTGATGAGGGTCTCTTAGATTTTCCATCATTAAGATTTGATGAAGAGGTGTGGCTTTGTTGGAAAGACGGCGAGAGCGAAATAAAATTTTGGCACAGAAAGGACGAAGGTTTTATGGGACGAAAACCATTATCAACTACCAATATTATAGATCGATAGTAATTCCTCTATTACATAATAAAATGTTACTATAAATAATAACCTTGTATTTATAGTTGAAATAATTAATATGTTTAAGTTACATATTTAGCTTACACGTTAAGTGATCACATAAGATTTAAATCATATCTTGGAACATCTTTTTGTGGTAACTCTCATAAATGCTTAAGGACTTTTCCAAATTACATACCTACAAGAAGAAAAAAATCAATACTGACATGAATCCATTTGAGATCTTTAAACAGATCTACTTGAATTATGACAATGTATTTATTTTAGAATCTCTAACCGGGCCAAAGGAACTTTCAGAATTTTCGGTAATTGGATTTGATCCTGAATTTACGGTAAAGTGTGACAATTCTAGATTTCAAATTTTTCAAAAGGAAAAAAAGATTTATGATAAAGTTGTAGTAGATCCACTTGTAGAATTAAGGAAAATAATGCCAATAATTAACGATCGAAAAATTCGATATATTGGTGGAGCTGTAGGATACGTTAGCTATGAAGCAATCAAATTTTGGGAACAGTTACCACCTAAGAAAACTAAGAATCTGTTTCCATTAATGGAATTTGGCATTTACACTGATGGTTTAGTTCATGACAAAAAAGATAATGAAACTTACTATTTCCACATTGGTAAAAAGTCTAGATTTAATGAATTAGACAAGATAATAAAGTCAAATAAACAAGTCAGGGCAAATAAACAAGTCAGGGCAAATAAACAAGTCAGGGCAAAAAGTCTTACCTATTCAAAACCAGTATCAGAAACCTCTAGGACCGATTTTATTAACAAGGTAAAGACGGCGAAGGAATACGTATATCAAGGAGAGGTCTTCCAGGTAGTAATTTCAAGAAAAATCAATTTTGTTATTGAAGGGGATCCACTTTGTATATATGAGAATTTACGAAAATTAAATCCGTCGCCATACATGTATTTTTTTAAGCGAAAAAAGCGATTAATAATCGGATCCAGTCCTGAAATGCTACTTCGAGTGATTGGTAACAAGATAGATACGTTTCCTATTGCCGGAACACGACCTATAACCAATAACGAGAGTCAGAATAGAAAGTTGAAAAATGAGCTCTTGCGGGATAAAAAAGAGCTGGCAGAACATACCATGCTTGTTGATTTAGCTAGAAACGACCTTGGCAGAGTATGTAAATTCGGGTCGGTCCGTCCAAAGGAATTGATGATTGTAAAAAGATTCAGTCATGTTCAGCATATAGTGTCTCAGATAACAGGGGAGCTTTACAAAAAATACGACTGCTTTGACGCCTTTAGATCATTATTTCCTGCTGGAACAGTATCTGGAGCGCCCAAGGTCAGAGCAATGGAGGTAATATCAGAACTAGAAAAAACTTCAAGAGGACCATATGCAGGGGCCTTGGGATACTTTTCCTTCAATAGATGCTGCGATTTTGCAATAACTATTAGATCCTTATTCATAAATGGCAAGAATGCTTATGTCCAGTCAGGAGCCGGAATAGTTATGGATTCTGTTCCTACTAAAGAATACTTGGAAACCAAGCAAAAAGCAGGAGCATTATTTTCTGCACTGCGGGAAGCAAAGAGGAATAAATTAAAATAATTTCCAGAGTACGAATTCTTAATGAATTTATTGAAACATGTTATATTGTTATACTTCCCTAAGTTTAGTATTATCAAAGGGCTTTGATCGTAACCAAGAGTATCTAAAGTAGTCCAAACACCACTCATGAAAAAGCATATTTTTGCCATTATCATCGTTCCTGTTTATGCTACCTAGAAAAGCACCATTCATATCAGTTTCACCCTTAGTTGACGGAAACATCACAAGTGCTTTTTTTTCATTTAGCACTACTGCGACTTTAACTTCTTCTGTCATTTTTCTTTCAACCAATCCACTTTTTAGTAAATCGTGAAAATTTATCTCATTTAGAAAGTCTTTACCTTTTTTTGGTATTGCGGCATTTTTTGGTAATATGTAGTTAAAACTAATCTTTCGATCCTTTACTACCTTTGCAGCTACTTCCATAAGATCGAGGGGAACCTGGGGAATCATACCATAAATGAATTCCTCTGAGTGTCTGTACATTTCTTTAATTTCTTCAATTACTGCGACCAGGCCCTCAACAAAGGTACTGTCATCAAGTGATCCTATTCTTTGAACAAATTTCATTGGTAAATCCGCGAAGAAATGATCTGAGAAAAAAGTCTTGTTTTTAGATAGAAAGTTAATGGATGGAATCTGTGTAACTATAGTATTGCCAAATGTTGTAAGCGAATAGGCGCCGTTTGAATCCTTGCTTACAATGCCTGCCTCCATAAGCCTATTAAAATTTCGATGTGCTTCTTGCATCGTTATCCCAAGATGTTTTGCTATTAATGTCAAATTCATCTTGGAACTTGTAAGTGCATTTATTATCTGAAGCCTTTGAGAATTAGATAATTCTATGAACGTCTTTTCGGAATCTTCAAAAACAGTCTCAGCTCCTTCCATGCCTATTACAGTTGCGTTCACGTTTATAAGTTAATTTTCTATCCATCTTGACATATGATAAACAGGGTATTTTATTTATACACGTATTGTAACATCTAAGACACGTATGTGGAGTTACTCTAAAGCAGGGGTTGATATTAAGAAGATTCGCAAGATACAAGGCGAGATTGGCCAACTTGTCTCCAAAACTCATTCTGGTTTTGGAAACAAGAATACGAAAGTAATATCCGGATTTGGGCACTACGCTGGACTTATTGAATTTGGTTCCAAAGTCATGGCAATGCATACTGACGGAGTAGGTACTAAAATAATAGTCGCCCAACTTATGAAGAAATTTGATACTTTGGGCATAGATTGTGTTGCTATGAACGTTAATGATATAATATGTGTAGGTGCGGTTCCAGTAGGTTTCTTGGATTATATCGCATTGAAGAGACCGGATCATTACCTGATTAGAGAACTATTGAAAGGATTGACAAAAGGAGCCAAAGAATCAAATGTTGCAATAGTCGGTGGAGAAACTGCTATACTTCCTGATCTATTAAATGATACTGAAGAAAATACATTTGATCTTGTCGGTTCAGTTTTTGGTTTATGTGATAAGAATAGATTAATCTTGGGCAATAAAATAGCAGAAGACGATGTTATTATTGGACTGGAAAGCAACGGATTGCACTCAAACGGATACTCACTTGCTCGAAAAGTCTTGATTCCAAAATTCAAATTGCAAAATTCTAACCCATTACTTGACAAATCAATTGGTGAAGAACTATTAAAGCCAACAAGGATATATGTAAAGCCAATTCTGGATTTACTTCAGACTGAACCCGCCTCAATTCATGGACTTGCTCACATAACTGGAGGCTCTTTTAGCAAATTATCAAGACTCAATAATAAAATTGATTTTAATCTGAATAATGTTCCACAACCAACCGGCATATTCAAGCTTATTCAGAAGACCGGCAGAATTTCCCACGTTGAAATGTACTCTACATTTAACATGGGTATTGGTTTTTGCATCATAGTTTCAAGAACAGCTGTGGATAAGATAGCATCAGTATTGAAAAAACACAAACTAAAATATTGTCAAATAGGTCGTATCACGAAAGGACATGGTCGTGTATCCGTATCGATGATGGGCAAAAATTATCTCCTCAATGATAAATAATTCGCCAAATTTTATTTGTTTGTTATCATTAGATAGTATCTAAATAATATTGTCATGATGCGACACCTGATCCTATGAGTCTCCATCTATCTGCAATTCTCCTACTAATAGCAACTCTGCTTTGACTGACCATGCATACTGGTTTCCTCAATTTGATTTCGACGACATGATCTTTTACATGAGTAACTGTGCCGAGTGTTGCAGCTGTACCAATATTTAGACGCAGCGATTCCTTTATCTTGATTGGATCGACTTTTACCAGTTCTTGAGTCCCGACAGCTGTTTCAAATAAATTGGATTCTATCCTTACATCATATACGTCAGGAGGAAGAGAATTTGGAAGTCCGACAAGTGAGCCTATTAACGAGTCACTCTTTACTAGGAATGGATCCAATGTTGTTCCAAGCGCAACCAGGCCACCTGGTTTTACGACCTCAACGATACCCGCGCCGGTACCCAATGAGGATATCTTTGACATTATAGGTTCGTATTTACCCTTTTTCTCATCATGGATTCCAGGTCGTATTTCAATTTCATCTCCAGTCTCAAAATCTCCCTGGATTAAGGAACCACCAATAACTCCTCCTTTAACATCATTTATGGGAAGACCTGGTTTATTGATATCAAATGATCTTAGAACATGCATTAGAGGTTCAGAGTTCTTGGATCTTTCTGGAGTTTTAATATTAGTTTCAATGGACTCAATTAGCGCATCAATATTCAATCTATGTTGAGCAGAAACTGGAATAATTGGTGCGGTATCTGCAACACTTCCTTTGACAAAGTTCTTTATTTGCTTATAATTTTCTATTGTTTCCTCATATGATACCAAATCGACTTTATTTTGAACCACTACAATTTGCTTTATGCCAAGAGTTTGCAGGGCCAATAAATGTTCTCTAGTTTGAGGCTGGGGCACTTTTTCATTTGCTGCCGTCACAAGGATAGCGCCATCCATCAGAGCGGCTCCTGAAAGCATATTTGCCATCAAGCTTTCATGTCCGGGAGAATCTACAAAACTAACGACCCGTTCGAATTCAGATTCTGCGCCGCAATTAGCGCACTCAGGTTTTGTTGAATAGCAAGTTGGAGGTGGACAATTCTTACATTTGTAAAAAGCAGCATCAGCATATCCTACCTTTATTGTAATACCTCTTCGAAGTTCCTCACTATGACCACTGGTCCAAACTCCAGTTATGGATTCAACTAACGTGGTTTTTCCATGGTCAACATGACCAGATGTTCCAATATTAACACAAGGTTGATAACCGTATTGTTTGACGTACCAATCGGGTAAAGTTTCTTTCCAATGCAATGAATATAGTGAAATTTTACAGAGATATTAATTTAATTGAAGTATTTCTTTTGATGTATTATTATCCCAGAAAATGAGATAATTAACTATTTTTCGGCTTTTTCAGATTCAGCTGGCACAGCTTCAGCAGGAGCTGGCAAGTTTCCTTCCAAGAGTAAACAATTTATCTGATATATTTCCTCTGTAATCATATTTCCCCTGACCAGTTTTCTCTTTCTCAAGCCCTCCCTATCATCTCTCATGCCTGCACCTTTGGACAACAACACGTATTTTTTTACACCACCATGAACGTCACTTCGGATAGGGGTACCAGATTTATCACTACCACCTTTCAATTGAATTTTTCCAGGTGTAATACCAACAACTGAAGCATCTACAATTTCTCCTACTCTTAGACCCACCAGAGGTTGAGCTTCTTTGTCTTTTAGTTCCTTGCTAACGCTTTTACCATTCTTATCAGAAACTATTATCTTAAACTGAGTCAATATGGATTCAAACAAATATCACATTTAATTAATCTTTGCAGAATAAACGCTAAATCCTTAATAACTGCCAATCCGATATCCTGTAAAGTGCATATAGAAGAGAAAAAAGAAGACGGAAATTCAAGAAGATGCTTTCGTTGTGGATACACTATGTTTAGCATTCAGAGCTGCCATTTGCGATGTCAAAATTGCGGATCCGAATTAACCTGTTCTGACAAAGGATATTTCTGGTAAAATAATCAAGATTTACCTAATTATAATCCACGTGAAGAAATACGTTATTCATGTAAGTCAGACATCATGCTCATGCATTCGTGATTACCTACTTTAATTTTGATGTATGACTCGATTAGTTGATTTTACAGACCGCCTTTAAATTGATAATTATCAGCCATATTTTCTGCCTTTGATTTCATAATTTCAATGTAATTTTCATAATCATCAGTATAGCCACAATGCTTACATTCAACTTTCGTAACGTCATCATCGACTTGTGCTTTATTATCACATTTGGGACATTTTGCGTCAAGCAATCCTACTATAATTTACGGATTCTCGTTATTATATTTTAGGCGTCTAGACCTTGATGCTGGATTGTCCTAATAGTGGAGTTGCCTTGAGAATAATAATCTCTGAATTAGGATTATTTTTAACCAGTCGTTGAAAATCTGCCTTTGAACACGAAATTACTATGAGTTTTTTTTCACTAGAGTAAAAATCAAACATAGAATCTTGTCTTTCAACATCACCCACGTAATCTTTCAATCTTGATTCCAATCTGGATATTATTTCCAATCTGTCTCCTCTCCTTTCATTTGGAT
>DAIRDV010000045.1:0-6776 GCA_036795955.1 Nitrososphaeraceae archaeon
TTTCAGATCCGTGATGTTTGCCGACCAAATGGACTTTGATCGAATGCCTACAAAATAGATTTCATCATCACCATTGAATGCAATTGAAACAGGATAGATTGTACCAAATGCAGAAGGTCTTTCAGGTACTGGAAAGAAACTAAAATTCTTACTTTCTTGTTCGTACCTCCATATTCCATTTTGCTTTTCATCAGTGAACCAGACATTTCCTTTTAAATCTGTCTTGATGTCCCAGGTTTGTGACATGTCAGTTGGTTTTGATCGGCTGTCCCAAACAGGGATTTTAAATTCTTCACTTTTGTTACTATTAACATCAAATTTTCCAAGAGTCCCTAGCTTGGTGGATACATACCAAACAGAATCGTTATCTGCCAATATACCTAATGGCATTTCGCATTTCTGTGGAAGTAGGTATTCAGTAATGAAGGCGTTATTATTAACAGTAGAATTCATACCACAAAATTGACTTTGAAATTGTAAGATAGCTTGGTTTTTTGATTCATTTTGAGATTTAGCAAACTGATCAGTTTGACCAAACGAAATATTATTTTCGCTGGATTCAAATTCTACAATGAATGCAAGAACAATTGCAATCGCAAATATTGATACGAGTAATTCGCCCTTAACACCAAACCTATTTCTGTTCAATTTTCTAGTGATTTGAAATATTTAATATTTGTAATAAGAGTTTTTTTATTCTGAAACTGGTAAGAAATTTAAATATTATATTGCTTTAATTTTCCAGTAATTTGAAATCAGTTACAAAATATTTATCATTTCATGTTGAGAAGAGATTCAAATTGGTAAATATAACACCTGAGATAGAAAAAATTGTTCACGACTCTAAAATTAGCGAAGGCTTTTGTTTAGTAAATTCGATGCATATTACTTCAAGCATTTTTATTAACGATGATGAAGGAGGTTTGCATGCCGATTTTGAGAAATGGCTTGAAAAACTTTCACCTCATTTACCTGTTAATCAGTACTTGCATAATGATACTGGAGAGGATAACGCCGATGCTCATCTTAAACGTCAACTGATGGGTCGGGAAGCAGTGATTGCCATTACTAATGGTAATCTTGATTTTGGACCTTGGGAACAAATATTTTATGGAGAGTTTGATGGTCGTCGAAACAAGCGAGTGTTAGTCAAAATTATCGGAGAGTAAGGTAGTCATACGTGGTAATAACACTGACATAGGGACGTAGGAGTTTCTATTATTTTCGTGGTATGATATATCACTATGAAGAGTCGATTGATTTATTAGATCAGTGCTGGTTTTTGTGTTTATGGAGTCGTATCGCGTAGACAAAGACTCTTTAGGAGAGGTCAAAGTCCCCGCTAACGCATATTATGGACCATTTACTGTGAGAGCTTCTAACCAATACAAAGTAACAGGTCAGAGGTCCCATTTGAATATGATAAGGGCATTTGTGATGATAAAGCGTTCTGCAGCACTGGCAAACAGAGATTTAAAAATCTTGCCTGAAGAAAAAGCCGATGCAATAGTAAAGGCATGTGATAAAATATTATCGGGGGATTTATTGGATCAATTCATTGTTGATGCAATTAATTCAGGCGCGGGAACAGCGTTTAACATGAATACTAACGAAGTTATCGCAAACAAGGCTCTTGAAATTTGTGGACACAAAATCGGTGATTATTCATTTATTAATCCAAATGATGATGTAAATATGTCTCAATCTAGTAACGATACATTTCCAACAGCGATGCATATCGCGTTATTAATGAATTTGAAAGACGTTGAGGATTCACTTAAATTACTCATTGCTTCGCTCGAGAAAAAAAGCGTGGAATTTAAAGATGTCATTAAAATAGGTCGAACTCACCTAATGGATGCAATACCTGTTACACTTGGTGAGGAATTTAGTGAATATGCATTTTCCCTTAGGCGAGGTCTTGACAAAATTGTCGGTTCAAATTCTGATTTAGAACAGGTAGGCCTTGGCGGCACAGCAGTTGGAACAGGAGCTAATGCCCCTCCAGGCTACAGTAAGATGGTAATCAAATATTTATCTCAAGTGTCTGGATTGAATCTAAAGCCTTCACAGAACTTTTTCTTTTCCTTACAGAGTAAATTTGACATCACAATGTGTTCTTCTATTTTGAGAAACGTTGCGATTGAATTAATAAAAATGTCAAATGATTTAAGGTTAATGGCATCAGGTCCTGTAGCAGGACTTTCAGAAATTACAATACCTGCAGTACATGCTGGCTCCTCCATAATGCCGGGAAAAGTAAATCCATCATTGTCTGAATGTCTTAACATGATTTGTTTTATAATTGTAGGTAACGATGTTTCGATTGCTCTTGCCGCCCAATCAGGACAATTCGAATTAAACGTAATGTTACCCGGTATGATAAAAGACATGTTGGAATCAACTGATATGTTAAAAAACTTTCTAGGAATTTATGCTACAAATATGATTGATGGATTGAAGGCAAATGAGCAAAAACTTGCTTCATTTGTAGAAAAAAGCCCAGTATTGGTTACTTTACTCAATTCGCATATAGGATACCTCAAAGCATCCGAGATATACAAAGAGTCAATGGCAACACACAAAAGTATTAGAGAATTGATTCTTGAAAAAGGACTTATGACTAAAGAAGACCTGGACAAAGCCCTCTCAAAAAAGAACATTCTTGGTTCAAAGGAATAATTGATAATTAATTGGCATGATATTGATATGATTTTGCGTTTAATTCAATCCGTCAATGGGTCAATCAATCAATGTATAGTGGAGGCGACCAATTGGTGAATAAAAGAATCTTAGTAACAGTATCTTTTGGAATATTGGTAACACTTGTTGTTTTTTATGGTCTTCAGGATTCTCAAAATCGACTCTCGTTATCGAGAATACCAATAACTCCAGATAACGCCATAGAAAAAGTAGTAAGCTCGTATAATATTTCAAAAGACAGGTTTGATAAAGCTCCCCACTTTGTTTATGTAAAGCCCGATGGGAGTGTGTATGAGTCAGATCCCGAGCAAAACAATATTGGAAAAATTATCGGTCATACGGATATTACTAATACTGGCGGCAGTCATTTTGCTTGGGAAGTAAATGACTTGCAAGGCAAGGAGAAGTACTATGTTGATGCGATAGTAGCCGAAATAATTTCTAACTCTAGTTACAATTGAACTAACTAATCTCTATTTGATTAGATTTTTTCTTGGAATTAGGCAGTAGTACTATCTCTTTCACTGGTCTTTGTTCACGCTGTTTACAATGATCAAGCGTTAACATGCAAAATCTATTAACGATCTCAAATTTATTACGACGCTTAGCGAAAAAAGCCTCCGGATAACTATTTTCTTGCTGCCCTTATTAGTTCACTTTGATCCTAAATTAAGATATTTGATTTCGATGTGAAGATATAAACAATTTCACTAAAATAATTGTGTTAGTAAAGTTGTCTTAAAACCCAAACATCCACAATATGCTTTATGGCAATGAGAGTTAGGAGACGAATCATGATCATGTTTTTTATGGCCGCACCTAAGGCAGACATAATGCAACTCCATACATCGTGTTGTTAACGATTCCTAATAAGAGTTCAAACCTGTCCTACTTTACCTAGGTCTTCAATCTTTATCATAAATTTATTCTTGCAATCTGGACAGATAAAAAATCCCTTAGCATGAGGCCCTGAGCCATGTTCCTCGTAATCAATAACAGATAAAGCAATAGGAAGCCGACTGTTACAATACATGCATAAAAAAACCATGGATTTAACACGTTCAATTATTTTTTGTTTCTCCTGATTGTCAATCAAGCAGATAAATCAAATATTACCATGACCAAAATTCTATAAATTTGTAACTGGTATTCCAGTAAAATCAAAATAGTGAAGTTCCTTCATATTTTCAGAATACAATATGAGTTTTTACCTCATTTCTATTTTATAGAATTCTTTTTTTATTTCTTGTATATTTAAAACTGTATCTTAAAACTCGTTAATGCAAACCTGAAATTACATCCAATCATTATACATTTATTGAAAAATTATTCGGGGCTTTTTGAAATATCTTTATCACTTGTCATGCCACCCGTATCATTTTGCGCCTGACTTTCCGGACTCTTTTGTATGGCTGTCTCCATTGCATTTTTTAGAGCAGGTGGAATGACAGTTATAGTTTTGGTAGTCGGAGTGACATCCTTGCAATGATAGTTGCCTTTATCTTGTGTACAATCCAGGTAATACACTGCACCGCTAGAATAGGTGAGTTTGCAGTGTGACATGTTACCACTGTCTTGACATTCGACTTTAAGCGCTGATATAGGAGTAATTGATGAATATATCATGACTACAACGAGTAACGAGATTATTATCATAATAGTAAAAGGTCTATACAGGACACCCGATAATCAGCCGCGGTATTAAAGAGTTATCATATTCATAGCAGAGGGATGACATATCGATTCAATACCGTAGTGGCATATATTATTACTAATTGCTAAAGGATTATGACTAGATGGTAACTTTAGCGATAGTTAATTCCATTGATTTAGCAACCAAATTATAAGACCTACAATTTGCATAATCTCATGCAGGTTGAGGGACGAATAATTATCTGCGATGCTATAGATGAAATAGGTATAACCATATTGAAAAAAGCGGGTTTGATCGTGGACTATAAACCCGACATTCAGCACGATGAATTAATAACTTCTGTGAAAGACTGCGATGTAATAATTGTTAGAAGCAGAACCAAGATAACAAAGGACATTATTGACGCTGCACCAAACGTCAAAATCATTGCTAGGGTAGGGGTAGGGTTGGATAATATTGATACGAATTATGCAGATACTAAAGGAATCAAGGTTTTGAATGCTGCCGAGGCAGCAATGAATGCAGTATCAGAGCTTGTATTAGGCCACATGTTATCACTATGCAGAAATATTCCAAAGGCCAACGATGGGATTAAGTCAGGCAAATGGTTGAAAAAAGAACTAAGTGGTAGCGAGCTCAGAGGCAAATATTTAGGAATAATCGGGGTGGGTAACATAGGAAGAAATATTGGTAGAATAGCAAAAAGTCTCCGAATGAATTTGATTGGCTACGATATTTTTCCAATAAATCAAGAATATGTCAGAGAAGTTGGTTTGATTAAAACAGATTTAAAGACGCTTCTTGAAAATTCGGACTTTGTCACGTGTCATGTGCCATTAACTACGGATACTAAACATCTGATAAATTCAAAGACGTTATCTTACATGAAACCAACTGCCTACCTCATCAACACTTCTAGAGGAGAAATAATAGATGAGCAGTCTTTGTTTACCGCGCTAAGTGAAAAAAAAATCGCTGGAGCCGCACTGGATGTTTTCGAAGTAGAACCACCTACTAACACTGAGTTATTGCAATTGCCAAACATTATCTGCTCACCTCATATTGCAGCTCAAACAAAAGAAGCCCAAGAACTTGCTTCAACTGTTATAGCAGAAAAGGTAATCCAGACACTGCTAACCAATCGATAACATAGATGACATATTAAAGTCGCACTCAAAAACGATTCTTTATTGCACTTTTGACTGACTTTGAGCCAAGTCAACAAAATACAGATATTAAGGTCTTGTCTGGAATTATCTGTTATATGCATCAGTACATGGCCGATATGTGGACGAAGATGTGGAAGACCAACTCGGAGGAATTAAAAAGCAGAGCAATGGCATGGAGAAAAGAGCCAACTATTCACAGAATAGACAGACCTAGTAGATTGGATAGAGCTCACAAGCTGGGATATAAAGCAAAACAGGGCATCATTGTAATTCGAACGAAGGTTGGAAGAGGTGGAATGAGAAAGCAACGTCCTGTATCTGGTAGAAGGCCAAAACATCTGGGTGTAGTTAAGATTAAGCAATCAGATAGTATGAAACTAGTTGCACAACGAAGAGTAAATGAAAAGTATCCTAATCTGGAAGTTTTGGGTTCTTATTTCCTTTATAAAGATGGCAAAAACATATGGTATGAAATTATCTTGGCAGATCCTTCTCATCCATCAATAGCAAAGGACGTAGAATTCAAAAAGAGATTAAAAGCGTTTGCTAAATAACTAGCGCTAATTAGAATAAGTACTAATCTTTTCAGTTAGCAAATCTACTAATTTTATTAAATCTTGGCTTGCAATGTCGTTATCTAGGGTGATGTAAAAGTATCCTCCAAATTTAATCGGGATTGTCAGAGTAATCACTTTTTGATTTACAGTTAAAGTGTATAATGTGCTGCCTAAGACTGGATCAAATGCTTTGCGCAACTGATTTCGCGTAGCCTCAATAAAATGTTCATTTATTGCATGTTCAACATTAAGTAATGGTACGAGCCCTGCACGTAACTGTCCGGCAATTGTCCTTCCAAAATTATTTATCATTCCCACATATCGTACTTTTTGTGATGCTAAGAGTAAATCATGACATCTTTCTTTGTTCTTGATAGACGCCTCTCGTGAAAACATATTGTTCTCCCTTTTTTCCATAAACAAGTAAAGTAATTTACTAGTTATATTTTTTAATATTATTCTTCACAATACCGATCAATAGGTTTTAATGGTCAATTGTAATTGATTACAAAGATATATCCAAAATGAACAAGAATACGATATATAGCTTAATTGGAATTGCGATTATTATTGGAGGCGGTCTACTTATTATTCACACGTTATTTGGATCCTTTAACCCTTTTTACGTAGTGGTTAGTGGTAGTATGATTCCGACAATAAACATAGGTGATATCGTAATAATAAAGAATAATT
>DAIRDV010000046.1:0-6683 GCA_036795955.1 Nitrososphaeraceae archaeon
TTCGACAACAAATAAAACAAATTGAATCTTTAACATAAATATTTCTTTATTATTAGCATCTTCCAAAAACATTAGTAAAAATACCATATTATTATATTCCCTATATTGGAATTATCAGTGCTATTTAAGGACTAGAAATATCCTAATCTGATACGGCCTTGGGGAAATAAAATTCATTACAACAACATTTTATTTACCTTTTATGATAAGATCTCTTTTAATTCTAAAAGGAATTCAAATTAAATGGAGAAACTTATATGCATGATTGGTCTTTTGAAAAGAAGGTAGAATATTAAATGCCAATATTTATGGATACTCATAAAGTACCTTTTACCAAGGAACATCTTCAAGAGCTTTGTGCATCACCTAGGGATGAATTTGGTGTATCCCATGTGGACCTTCTTTTCAATAAGGATGCAAATGTATGTTTCTGTGTACTTGATGCGCCAAATGAGGAAGCTGTTAGAAAGCATCACGAAAAGGCTAATGTGAACTGTGAATGGATTATACAGGTCGAAACAGCAAAAACATGATTATAACTTCCTGAAATTGTTCTTACTGATCTAAAAATGGATTCTGAAAGCATACAACTCGATTCAATGTATTATTAGGACTCCATAATTTGCTTGCCATTCTGATTATATTCTAACAATTATGACTCATAAATTCTACAAAATAAGATTAGCGTATTTGAAGTAGCTTCATGATCGGTTACTCAAAATATCTGAAAATTATAATGAGCGAAAGCTATTTTTCTAACATGATATCTTCCAATAATAGAATCATCCGATTTGGTTTTTTATTTACTCTTAAGATTTCGTTAGCAGTATCTTATTATAAAGTTCGCGACCATTTTATGTTGTGCAAATAAAGTTCTACACTCAGAGTTCCGAAATTCCCAACTCACTAATCCCTTGGGTATCTGAGTTGGAATCGCTCGGAATAAAGTCAAAGAAACTAAATGAGCTAAATGATGTTTACGAGGTAAAAAATCTCGTAGAAAATATCAAACAAAACTTATTTCAAGAATACAAGTCTAGTTTTCAAGGATCTTCGTAACAACTTAGTAACAATATCACTTGGATATATCAGCTCTTTCAATGGATACTATAGTGAGTAAGGAATTATGGTCTTTGAGATCCAAGATCATATTTCAAATTAGGTGAAATCATCTTAGTTACTTGGATATACATGCAAATGAAACTAGTCACATTTGAGCCGGTAAAATGAATTCAATATCGTCAGCTATGTCTATATGATCAGGAGTCACTGCTTGAACATAAAAGCAACCAAATATCCCGAGGTTATCATATTGTGACATAGCCAAGAGTGAATAACCCCTTGTATGCTTTTTATAGGAAAATATTCATAGAATATCGTGCCTCAATATACCAATTTGTCGTGCATGAATTTTAATACCACCGATGATCAGAATCAGTTTATTTCAAAGGTGGACTCTGTATGTAAAACACTTCGGAGTTTTGAAGAAGCATGTTACCTTGAAGAAAAGTTGAATGAAAAGTTGGTTCCTGAATTTAGTAAAATTGGAATGCTTGGTTGTCCTATTTCAAAGGATTATGGAGGACTAGGATATGATATTCTAACGTATTGCAAGACTTTGGAAAGAATCGGTGAAGAAGGTAATTCTATGAGAACTTTTTTTTCTGTGCACACTTCTATAGGGCAAATGCTACTACAAGGCTGGGCAAATCAGGAACAAAAAAAGGAATTCTTGCCAGCCACAACGAACGGTAAAAGTATCATGGCCTTCGCCTTAACCGAACCTCAAGCAGGTAGTGATCCTTCATCAATGATTAGTGAATATGAAGATGTAGGTGATTGCTATTTACTAACCGGAAGGAAGCACTGGATTGGTAATGGTACCATAGCAAATATCATCACAACATATGCTCGAGATAAGGCAACAGGTAAGATATCAGCTTTTATCGTAGATATGGATTCATCTGGAATAAGAAGAAAAGAAATGAAAAATAAAATGGGTTTACTTACAATTAAGAATGCTGAGATTGATTTTGAGGGCTGCCGTATACCAAAACATAATTTGTTAGGGAATGTCGGCCAGGGATTAAACATTGCCTTCAGTGCCCTGATAGATGGTCGATTAAGTGTTGCAGCAGGATCGATTGGAGTTATGAAAGACTGTCTCAACGAAGCATTGGGACACGCTAGATCAAGAGTACAACATGGGTCGCACTTAGCAAAGAAACAATTAATTCAACAACATATCTCAAAAATAGTTATAGGCATAGAAAGCTCTAAATGGCTTACCTATCGGGCTGCATTTGCTAGACAGAAATTGCATGATTACGTTGAACAGTTCAAGCAGGAGCAAGACGATTGGCAATCAGAACTTAATCGTAGTAACAATACTTATTCACAATTAAGAAAGGAAGCTGACGGGCTAACTACTGTTGCCAAATTTCACGCCACAAACATGGCATTTGATTGTGCTTCGAGATCATTACAAGTGTTTGGATCATTTGGTTACCTGAAAACAACACGTGTAGCAAAGCACTTCCTTGATTCTCGTGCAACGATGATTTATGAAGGAGCTAACGAAGTATTGGAACTCAAAATCGCTTCTGACGTATTAGGAGATAGTTTCAAGGCATATTAGTATACCATATTCAGCGAATATGTTTTATAATTTCTATTTTTGATATCCGTTTAGCGTATCGGATATTAAGGCAACACCTTTCGCAGCTTCATCCTCATTTATGATTAGTGGTGGCATTATTCTAATTGATTTTATTCCGGCTGGAAGAACGAGGAGTCCTCTCTTAAACAATCGATTTACCACATAGTCTCTTACCGCACTTGTGTCAAATTCGAGTCCAATCATTAAGCCAATTCCTCTTACATCAATAAGTCCTTTGTTGCCAATCATATCAATAAAATTCTTTAACAACATGTTACCAATCATTAGGGAATTAGACAACAGACCATCCTTGATAATAATATCTATTATCTTTGTACCCACTGCCATTTCAATTCTATCTCCTCCTCCCCATGTACTTGAAAGAACTCCAGATTCATCAGGTTCATATTCTTTATCGAATACTGTAGCTCCTACTTGAAGGGCTTTTGCAACAGTCATTATATCGGGTTCCACTCCGTAATGTTCGTAAGCCCACCATTTTCCAGTCCTTCCCATTCCACTTTGGACTTCGTCAAAGATCAGTGGTACTTTAAATTTATTTGCCAACTTTCTTATGTTCTTAATAAATAATTTACTTGCAACATTTAGTCCTCCTTCTCCCTGAATCGTTTCAGTCAGAATAAAAGCCACTTTATGTTCCCCTAGCAAACTTTCCAATTGATTTATTTGAGGATCAGAGTCTATAGTGCAAAATTTAATCCTTTTAACTGGTAACTCTGGAAAGTTTGTTTTTTGTACTTTTTTACTCATTGTAAAGCTCAAAGCCCCAAGTGTTCTGCCATGAAAATCACCCAGACAAGACACTCCTGGCAAAGGACCCTTTTTCTTATAAGCTAACTTTATAGCGTTCTCCACCGCTTCTGCCCCACTATTTATGAAAAAAACTTTACAATTCCTTTTACTTATTGAAAGGAGTTTTTTAGCAATTTTGATATGTTCTTCGCAATAGAAATCCTGGCCGGCCATCTTATGAACTCCATTTTTCTTACTACTATACTCTTTGATAACCGCTAAAATTTCGGGATGGGAATATCCTAATGGACAGGAGCCAATATTGGACGTAAAATCTAAAAACTTGTTGCCATCAACATCTTCAATCCTACATCCCAATCCAGTCTTAATTACAAGGGGGTAGGTGAAAGTAGAATTATAGACTAAATTCTTGAATTCTTCTACTATTCTTACAGCTAGCGGCCCTGGAATTTTTGTCATATCCATAATTTCAAACGCTAATAAATAAGACTTGTATCACAACATCGAAGATTCTGATCATAGGCTATATTTTTGATTTCTTATCAGGCTTTTATTGAACTGTCACAGCAAGTAGAGATTTTGGTTTGTATCTATCTAATAGTATGGAATTTCCTACTACAGTCACCGAACTCATAGCCATTGCAAGTGCAGCCAGCATTGGTAACCATCCAAATATTCCTACACCAAGCAGGGGGACCAAAGCACCACCAGCTACGGGTATCAATCCAGTATTGTAGGCAAATGCCCAGAATAAATTATGTCTTATCTTTGTAACTGTCTTCTTCCCTAGTTCCAGTGCGATAGATACATCTCTGACATCACCTTTTATTAGGATAATTCCACCAGTTTCCTTCGCAACATCTGTACCCGACCCTATCGCAATTCCTAGGTCTGCTAGAGCTAAGGCCGGAGCATCATTGATACCATCTCCTACCATAGCCACAATCTTGCCTTCAGACTTTAATCTTGAAATTACTTGTTCTTTTTGTTGGGGTAGAACTTCAGCTATTACTCTGTCTATTCCAAGTTGAGACGCGATTGACCTGGCTGTTCGTTCATTGTCTCCTGTTAGCATAATAACTTCCTTGCCTTTTGACTTTAAATCATCAACTGCAATTTTTGCACTTTTCTTTGTTGTATCAGCAAGAGCTAAAATTCCACAAAGTTTTGAATCTGCTGCCAACAAGACAGCGGTCTTTCCTGCAATTTCAAGTTCAGTTAGTATTGATTCAACACTGTCGCCAATTAATATGCCATTTTCCGTGATCAGTTTTCTAGTTCCAATCAATAGCACAAGTCCTTCGTACACGGCCTTTAATCCTTGACCCGAAATTGTTTCGGATATCTCTGGAATTGGAATCACATTCTCTTCTTTTCCTTTTCTAACAATGGCTTTCCCTAAGGGATGTTCTGAGCCTGTCTCAGCAATTGCTGCTAATCTAAGAATCTCCTTTTCTGTAATACCAGATTTCGATTCGGGAATGATATGGATATCAGTAACTGATAGCTTTCCTTCCGTCAATGTTCCGGTCTTATCAAAAACTATTGTCTGAATTTTACTTGCAATCTCAAGGTACTCTCCGCCCTTAAATAATATTCCATATTCCGCGGCCTTTCCGGAACCCATCATTAATGCAGCAGGTGTCGCAATTCCAAGTGCACAAGGACATGCGATAATAATCACAGAAACAAAAGCTAATAGGCTGTAAGTAAACCCTATACCTCCTAAAAAATACCATCCCATTCCAACGCCGATTGCAGTAAATACTATTGCAGGAACGAAATATTTTGCAACTTGATCAACCGTTCTCTGCATCTGTGCTTTTCCAGTTCGAGCTTCTTCAACTAAATTTATTATCTGTGAGAGCACGGTGTCCTGTCCAACCTTTGTAGCTCTAATTTTCAACAGACCTGTCTTATTTACAGTTGCACCTATTACTTCATCTTTTTTTGATTTGTCAATAGGAATACTCTCACCAGTCACTGTTGATTCATCTAATGTTGAAGCTCCCTCTATTATTGTTCCATCTGTCGGAATACTCTCTCCAGGTCTAACAATCAATATGTCGTTCTCTTTTATCTCTTCAATTGGTATAATTACCTCTTCCTCTAGAGCTTGTCCGGTTGGAGTCTTTATTATTCGCAACACCTTTGCCACATGGGGCTGCAAATCAAGCAGTCTTCTTACAGCACTGGAAGCCTTCTCTTTTGTCCTTGTCTCTAGTAACCGACCTACAAGTATTAATGTAATAATTACGGCAGCTGTTTCAAAATAAACGTAACTAAATGGAAAGACATCAGGCGCAATAGTTACACTATATAAATAAGCCGCGGATGTTCCAATTGCAATGAGTGTGTCCATATTTGATGCTTTCGCTTTAACCCCATCCCAAAATCCTTTATAAAATCTCCAGCCAATCCAAAATTGTATGGGAGTAGCTAATACAAGCATAATGTAGCTTGAATTCCGCATCAAGTCTATTGGAAGGAAATGCCCGAATTGTGCCGGCATCATGTGAGGTAGACTCAAAAGAATAATTGGAATCGTAAGTATCACACTTGAAACTACCTGAATATTCAGTTTCTTCAATTCTTTTTCTGGCTCTACAAATTCGTTCAGACATTGGCTACTGCAAAAGAAATATTTCTTACCCTTCATAGTATGTCTGATCGAATCGGATTTTTCTTCCACAAACATGCCACATACAGGATCTTTTGCCATGTAATAATGTTAAAAACCATATCAAATATAACAATAGGACTTTACAATTGTAAAAAATGGTGTAGCTCATGCTATAGTGAGATTCTCACAAAAATATGATGTTACGTAAAACGAATTTATTTAATTGCAATTGCATCTGCTTGGAGATGCTTTTTGCCAGAATATATGGATCAGTCAACTGACTTAAAACTTTCCTAGGAGATTTATTGACATTCCGATTTCAAGGGTTTATGATAATTTCGTCCATCTTCTTTATGTGGCTAATAAGGCAAATATCTATTTGGCAGACAGAATCGCAAATGGATTAATTTGTGATCGACTATAATAGATTACCAAATACAATATCGATATTACCAAGTAGTCAGGATACATTTCAATGTAACAGTTATCCAAAAAAGATGGATGTGAATCATTTGTTATCTCCCACATAAATGGCAATTCCTGCTTTGGTATCAATACAAGATGGCATAGCATACTGACTTTGTTCGGCTCCATCTGAGTCGACGTAGTAATGAAATTTCTACCTTC
>DAIRDV010000047.1:0-3120 GCA_036795955.1 Nitrososphaeraceae archaeon
ATGATTCAATATCAGAGACATGCAAGTCAATTGCAAAATACCTAAAGATAATAGGGCCTTGTTGCATTCAAATGAAAGAAACTAAAGACGGTATACTTAAGGTGGTGGAAGTCAACCCCCGGCTTGGTGGCGGGACTATTTTTACTGCTCTGGCTGGTGCGAATTTTCCTTCAATGATTTTAGACATGGTGAAGGGCAAGAAAGTCGAACCTCCAGTAATATCTGAGATAACGGTAGTCAGATATTTTGAAGAGATAGTAGTAGAAAATGGAAAGGCAATGAAATATGACTTGAATTTAAAATAATATCTACATTTTCTTGCACGTTTTTTTTGCAGCTAATGTCTTTTATTTCAAAGGCTTCGCCGATTCGACATGGCCAATATCCTGTGAATTTCATCATAATTACTGAAAACCCTACTATCATCAGGAAGGTAACAAAAATCACACTAATGTATCGCATTTAGGAATCACTCAAAACAATACTGCAGTCTGAATTACACTCATAATATGTGGTTATCTCCAGCTCCTGTTTCTTATGGTTATTGCAGAATATATCAAGAGCCAAGTATATACAAACGTAGTGATGAAAGTAAAGAGTGGTCTGTACAACCAAAGACCGTCATGCGGATTTCTAAGTCTGTATTCTACAGAGTAAATCATCCCTGTAAACATTACACCCGCAATCCAAAAGAGGATTGAAGTAAAGTCACCTTTTATTGGTAAAATTGCAATTGTGTAAAAAATAATGTATGGCCTAATAAGCTTCATAGCTATTTGAATATAGTATAAAAGAGCAATAAAAGACGGTCTCTTCCAAAATATTCCACCTGTTGCAAATAAACTACGAATAAAGCTCTTCTTCCAGCGTATTTGTTGTCTGGCTAGTGATTCGAAAGTCTTTGGAACTCCTACATTCACTTTTATACTATTTGAATATTCGACATTCCATTTTATTGGTGTGCTGGAAATTTCTGTATCTGGGTCATAGGAATTTTTCATTGTCTCGATGTCGTCGGAGCCGGTTTGCAATATTGGCATATGGTCATTTCGCTTTTTTTCTGCTGAGATATCACGCTTTGAACGTGTCCCTAATACATGTGCCGTCATTCTTCTATCAGTACAAAACTTAAAATCTATACCCAAAAATCTGTCATTAGCCCACTCGTGAATAAAGTCTTGTATTGCAACTCTTCTGTAGAAACTGAGCGATCCGGAACAGCATGTTACTGATCTAAAAGAACTTTCTGCTGCTTTGATTGATCTACATGATATATCGATATAGACTTGTTGAAATTTTTCAATTGTGTTACCCCGTTGTGCATCTCTGACTCTTCCATGACAAGTTAAGGCGCCTAATTTTCTATCATTATTAAAAATTTTCGCGGCCTTTTCAATTGCGTCCGATGCCATATCACAATCACTATCCATAAATGCATATATTTCTCCCCGTGCAATCTCGCTTGCTGCTTCTACAGCCTTTTTCTTTCCAACACTCTTTGATAAGTGTAATATGTGAAAAGTCTCTGTTCTGTTTTCTTTGCGCATTTCGTCGAGAATTTCACCAGTTCTGTCTGTGCTACCATCATTAACAATGATTATTTCTTTTTGTTCATATGTTTGGTCCAGGCATGATTGAACGCAATTTCGTATATTTTTTTCTTCATTTTTTGCGGGTACCACTATACTTATTAGAGGACCATTTGACACATCGACATTCCTGGCGTTCAGATATGGATCTTTGTACTTAAAATATGAAAGAATTAGAACGCTCAGTAAAACAAAGCTAGTTAGAAAACTGTAGATGCCTATTAATGGGTCCACAAGCAAAATTGTAAAATAGATTTTAGCTGCAAGGACACATCCTACAGCAATGACCATTAGCGTTCTTACAAGCCATTTACTTTTTTCAACTTCTGAATATCTTGAAGTTTGTTCTTGTAAAGTCATTTTTTAACACCAACCACATTAAATTTTAATTGAGATAATAACGTAATTAAACATACTTCACTACATATAGAGTTTCGTTTTCTTATTAATTTTGTTGTCACAAAAATCATAATGATTTTGACAAAAAGAAATAAACTATTTGAGAGGTGCAATTTCTCTTACACTAAATTTTTTGATATCGACGTTTGTCGCACCATCCCACCTAAATGCGGCTATAGGTCCACCCCACGTTATTATCTGATCGGCTTTACCACCACATTCTCTTCCAGCATTTCCCCATCCACCTTTGTCGGTTTTTTCATTTGCCTTTATCCAATTGTTATTGTTGTTTTTGTCCACCCAAAGCTCTAGTTTTACCGCGGGTTTGTCATTTTGAATGACATTATACATTATCACCTTCATTCCAATCCATTTTCCTTTAATTGGTCCAATGTTTTTTCCCATTTCTCCAAAAACATAGCCTCCAGAGTGCCATTGTTCCTTTTCCCATCTAGTAGCACCACTATAGTATAAGGCGCCTTTGTAAGCTACACCTTCACAACCTTGAGGAGCCCCGAAACCTGTGTGTCTTCCTCCTCTCGCATACCATACAAAATTATCGTTGCTGCCGCTGTTAAGTTTCACATAACCTGTTATCTCTACATTTTTCCAATCATTGGGAGACTGCATATATCCAGCTAAAGCGATTTTATTTTGGTTTAACGTCTTGATGCTTTCGGGATGAAAACCTGAAGAAGTAAATACTCCCATTCTTACTTTAGTAGATTTTACCTTAAACGAACCATCAGAATTTTTTGTCATTGTAGTTTGAGGGGAAAATCTCGGGTCAGAGGCAGGATCTGATTTGATAAACCATTGCTCCCCGCCCTTCTTTGTTGGATAAATTTTCATTACGCCAAATTTGTCAAAGCTTTTTTTTTCGTCAGCTGACTTGGCGTTGACCTGAGAGACACTATTGTCGCTTAAGGTGCTTTCTGTTTTCAGGATATCACCTACATTACAATTTTCATCAATCTGTCCGTTTCCATCATTATCCTGACCATCTCCACATATCTCTTGTTCAGGAACTGTTGGTGGTGATTGATTGTTGTCATCGCCCTGTGGGACATTATCGTCTGGGACATCGCCTACATTACAATTTTCATCAATCTGTCCGTTTCCATCATTATCC
>DAIRDV010000047.1:3220-6637 GCA_036795955.1 Nitrososphaeraceae archaeon
ATATCTCTTGTTCAGGAACTGTTGGTGGTGATTGATTGTTGTCATCGCCCTGTGGATTGTTACTTACATTACAGTACTCATCAATCTGTCCGTTTCCATCATTATCCTGACCGTCTCCACATATTTCTGGCCTTGCTACCTTTTCTTGAACCAAACTATCGATAAGCTGATTGATCATCTCATTAGTATTGGAATTCGACTCTTTCTTTCCAGTGGTAGGAAAATAATCGAAAATAACTTGGTCGGCGGCGGTTTTGTAAAATGGATTATTTTTCGCGGCGCTTTCCGAGACGTAAGTAAGAGGTAATCCTTGTGAGTTTTGAATTAGCTGAGGTATTGACAGATTAAATGAAAACAATATGACCAATAATGCCGTTACGAGTAAAGGCCTTCTGTTCAGGACTCTCTTCATTTGAATAGGGTCACCGCTAAAATATCGTAAGTTATGCTGAACACTAGCAAAACAATGAAAGGCTTGGATACAGGGTAAGAGGTAATTTTATGTCTGGTGATTAGTTTTTTTACAGAATACACGTTTTGATACTTGAAAACAAGATATTAATACAAAAGCATAATTTCTACCTAAATTAGGTTTTAATAGTATTAAACATAAGACTCTTTTTTAGTATACAAACATAACTATCTTTCTTAATAATTAGCAATTTTTCTATTACAATTAACTCGAAGATTCTCAAATAAGTATATCGTCAATTAATAAAAAATTCAGATTTTTTGGTTTTTCCATACCTGCCTTGACATTTGTTAAACAACGACTCAAAATAATAACTATAACTTTAATATGGTGTCATAGATTGATATATCTATTTAAATTCAGTTGTATTACTACAATATTCATGATATAATAAAAGTTCAATCAGATGTAGTTCTGTATGAGCTAGAATACTTCAAGTCAGAAGTATTTGAGAACCCTGATTTGGCAGTTAGAACTTTAGACTCTCTACCCGGAGGACTGAGATTTTCTCGAAAAATAATTGAAGACAAATCATCTAATTCACATAAGATACTCTATACAGAACATCTGGGATCATTAGGTGCTCAATTCAGCATAAATTTTGGAGAGCGAATAGAAGTAACTATTAACAAACTGATATCAAAATCCAAGCATGTACTCTATGTGAATCTGGTGGAACCATTACTTCGATTCCTTTTCATTTCAAGAGGATATATCTTACTACATTCAGCATGTTTGGACAAAAATGAGTCCGGACTACTCATGTCTGCACCTCCAGATACCGGAAAAACCACGACGGTTTTGAAGTGTGTAAAAAATGGATTCTCATTCTTATCTGATGATATGACTATTATTAAATTGCCTAATCAAGCAATGTGTTTTCCTAAACCCATGACGATAAGCTCTCATACTTTTAAGACTGCTGTGAGTGTTTCAAATAATCGTGACACCGATCGTAGTATGAGGGTACGAAGTTTGGTTCATTCAAAAACAGGTAGATCGTTTATGCACAAGTTAGCCAAACTAAATGTGCCCATATTCACCATCAATACAATTGGACAATCAATCGTTAGACCACCCAAATACAGTATAAATACAATTTTACAAGATGCCATAATAAAGAAAGAAACTCGAGTGGACAGTTTGTATTTCCTTAAAAGGGAAGGTAATCAATTTGTTCATCTAGATACGGATGTCGCCCTAGATCTTGCTGTCGAAAATAGTGATGATGCGTTTATTTTCCCGCCTTATGCTGATTTATTGAAATATATTGCTATAAACGGAAAAACTGCATTAGAATTGCTAGAGGAAGAAAAGAAACTTTTACTTGCATTCCTATCTGGAATTAGCTGCTACATGATTAAAAGTGAAGCGAGGGCCTGGTTTAATATGATTTCAAAATCAACTGAAAAAAAAACATGATATGAATGGCCCACATGAATTCTCCGACTCTCATCAAAATCTTTTCTTTTATTAACTTCAAATATTGGAGATGAATAAAGATATTCAAATCGGTTCGTCATCATGAAGGACTAATCTATATAACTTTAGGTAATTTTGTTGGTGCGACTCTCACAGGAATATTCTGGTTATTGCTTGCTATGTTCCAGGATGTCCATGAATATGGCCAAATAAATTATGTGATAGCCATCGCCTCACTGTCGTCTAGCGTGTCGTTACTAGGTCTCAATACTGCAGTCACCACTCTAATTCCTCAGGGTCACAAGCAAATTGATATACAGGCAAATCAAATTATCCTAATTTCAGCAACGATTTGCGCAATAGTTGCATCGCTCTTTAATTGGATACTGGGACTATTTGTTTTAGGAATGGCCTTCTGGATGATGTCCTCTTATGAGCTTTTGAGTAGAAAGTTATACTCAAAGTACGCCATTAACATAATCGGTTCAAGAGGGTCTCAACTTGTCTTGTCAATGATTCTCTATACTTTTTTGGGACTTAATGGAATCATTATTGGATTTATTATTTCCTTCTTTGCATTTAGCTTTACGTATTTTAGGACGATTCCACAGTTTAGTAAACGTTTTGACAGCATCAAAAGGGAGTTTAAGACTTCATTGCATCTGTACTCATATAATCTTTCCAATGCTTTGCTATTGTATTTTGATAAACTGATTATTGCTCCTATATATGGTTACACAATTTTGGGTTACTATCAATTGGGCTTTCAATTTTTGATGTTTTTTAGTATGATTTCAGTTAGTTTTTATCAATATCTAATACCAGAAGAGTCAAGTGGAAGAAAAAGAAACAGATTAAGGCTTTATGGAATAGCACTTTCTGTAATCATAACTATCTTAGTGTTTGCTTTTGCACCTACAATTCTAAAAGTGTTCTTTCCGAATTACATTCATTCGCTTAATTCCATAAGGATTCTAAGTTTTGGCATAATTCCAATGATGATAACAGGTACATTGAATTCAAAGTTTCTGGCCATGAAGCGAACTCGTTATGTTCTGTTTTCATCAATAACTTATCAAGTAACACAAATAATTCTAATAATAATTCTTGGCAAATTCTTGGGCATTAATGGAATATCCTTATCGGTAGTGATTGCCATGATGTGTCAGATTACATTTCTTGGGATAGCCCATTTACACCTAAACAAAAGTAGTAAACAAAATAGTCCAACCACTACTTGACTTGGATCATTACCAATTGAATTGTGGGTCCTGATTACTCCTGACCTCGTCCATATTATATCTCGGTATATGTAATGGAACTCAAAATTTTCAAATTATGATATTAGTTGAATATTGTTTAGGATTATAATCTGTAACTCTAAGGAATTTCGATGTGCTGGCGGATGTTTTTACATATTAAAGTATTGTCACTGTTTGTTTTATCATCGCAGTCGTTACTTTGTCCCGTATTGATATGAACATTTGTTGGGGAATTATGGCCAGAAACAGTTAGGCTTTTTA